>CANNNN010000059.1 GCA_947506075.1 Methylococcaceae bacterium | reverse complement strand
TATGGAATCAAATCGTGGTGGTGTCCGAGAGGGCGCAGGTAGAAAACCAAGCAAAAAGCAGACTGTTGTCGTCCGTGTGCCGGTTGAGCTGTTGCCAATGATCGAAGATGCGAAGCTGGGCGTGTCTAGCTCAATAAATCTTCAGTCAGCTACAGATAACGAGCTTGTTGACGAATTGGAGCGCAGAGGATTAAACCTTGCAGTAATACAGCAAGCAGCAAAATTAGTTGGCGTAAGTGTAAAGCTAGTTTTAGAAGCAAAAGCCATTGCAAGCGTATCACCTGAAATGGTTGAGCGAATTATGGCCGGTGAAATTACACTTACAGCAGCGACTAAGGAGTTAAAGGAAAAAGGTTTTATCAAGTGACGGAATCGTTAGCCGTGATTATGGATTACCTGATATTGATTAATGTTACAAATATCAACACAGCAGGCAGACGAAAAAATGGCAGGTTAAAATATGACGAATAAACACCCCGTTGAAATAGACGGCGCGACAGGCGCGGTGGAGACCCTAACCCCTCAGAAAGGCCAGCGTTACCGGTGCAAGCTTGACAGCCTGGGCGATGTAAAAAGTGAAATGGCAAAGCTCTACAGAGAGGCTAGAAGCGGCGTAATTGATGTGCAGGACTCGACCAAGTTGGTTTGGGTATTGCAGGCAGTCGCCAAAGTGATCGAGGGATCGGATTTAGAAAAGAGAATCGAAATTTTGGAAGGTAAAAAATGAGCTTAAAAAACAGAGTATTAAAAATCGAGCAAGACCTGAAACCAGTCAGCACAGTATTGATTGCTGTTGATGGTGGCGAAACCAATGAAGCAGCCCTTGAGCGACACCTTGCTGATGGTGGCGCAAGGCCGACAACAGTTATCTATGTATCACCGGTGGATTTAAGATTATGAGTATATTGGAAAAGAGAGTGGCAGCGCTGGAATTGAAAGGTGGATCGTTTGGCAACGATTGCATTGTGCTTGCTAGAAACCTGTTTGGCATGGGTAGCGAGGCAAAGCAGATTGAATCATGGCGTGGTCGAAATCCTGGTATTGATCCTAAAATCTGCCGTGTCGAAATTGTTGCATTAACAGAGGCGGCAGCATGAGCCTATTAAAAAACAGAGTCAGCAAATTAGAAGCAACTATAAATCCAGAGGCCGCCATTATTCACATTCAGCGATTCATAATTGATTGCAGTGGTTTTGAGCCTATAGGCTATCGCTGCGACAAAAACGGATCGGAAATAATGCGACTACCGGAAGAATCAGAGGAAAGCTTGCATAAAAGGTGTGGTGAGTTAGTCGTCTGGCCTCCTGGTACAGGTCGGCATGTATTCGCCCCCATCTATGAGCCTGGGCAGATATTACCGTCTATGGTTTAAATTGGCTTGTTTCAATGACGTTTCATATTGACACAGCGATGAAACAATTAAGGCCGGTCTTATGATCGGTTTTTTTGTTCGTGGAATTTATTGATAATTGGCAGAGATTGCCAGTGGTTTATTCAACGAGGTTCAATTGAAACCAGCGCCAAAGTTAGGGCGGGAGTTAGGGCGGGAATGAAAGTCGTCTTTTTTATTTTTTTAAAATCAACGACTTGCAAAAATATATGGCGGAGAGTGAGGGATTCGAACCCTCGATGGGCGATAAAACCCATACTCCCTTAGCAGGGGAGCGCCTTCAGCCTCTCGGCCAACTCTCCAAATAAATGATGTATCTCTTAAAACTACAGCCTTGTTCCTAGAGATGTTTGAGAGAGATCCTCTCAAATAAAACCTAAATCCTAAGCTTACATTGCACTTAAGTTCTTGTTGAACTCATAAAAAATTTTCTTCAAATTTATTCTTCAGATCCAGTCAAGCCTGTTGGCTCATTCTGTTCTTTTTTGATTCTTTCGTAGATTTCTTCCCTGTGAACAGAAACTTCTTTTGGTGCGTTAACACCTATGCGAACCTGATTTCCTTTGACTCCAAGAACAGTGACCGTTACTTCATCACCAATCATCAACGTTTCTCCTACCCGACGAGTCAAGATAAGCATGGCTACTCCCTATATATGTTAAAAACGTACTGTTCTTAAACAGCATCCAACCAAGACGGCCAATTATAGCAGATTTTTATTATAAATAAAGCCTAAGATGCTATTTTCTGATCTAACTTAAATGCAGCATGCAAGGTCCTGACGGCAAGCTCCAGATATTTTTCATCGACTACAACCGATATTTTAATCTCGGATGTTGAAATCATCCTGATATTAATGTTTTCATCAGCCAAAGCCTTAAACATGGTGCTAGCAATACCTGAGTGAGAACGCATACCTACACCGACAATTGACACCTTAACTATGCTTTCATCGCCAGTAACCCTCCTGGCCCCCAATTCCACGCAGGTTTCATCCAGCAAGGTTTTCGCCCGCTGATAATCATTGCGGTGCACAGTAAAGGTAAAATCCGTAGTCGCATCATCAGCAATATTCTGAATGATCATATCAATTTCAATATTAGCATCAGCTATGGGGCCCAATATTTTAAAGGCTACTCCCGGTAAATCAGGCACGCCGGTGATGGTTAACTTAGCCTCATCCCGATTAAAGGCGATTCCTGAAATTAAAGCACTTTCCACTTGTGATTCCTCGTAGGTAATGAGCGTACCCTTACCTTCTTCAAATGATGATAATACGCGTAGCGCAACGTTATATTTTCCGGCAAATTCTACCGATCTGATCTGCAACACTTTTGAACCGAGGCTTGCCATTTCCAACATTTCCTCAAAAGTAATTTTATCAAGCCTACGGGCTTTCGGCTCTACTCTGGGATCGGTGGTGTAAACGCCGTCCACATCGGTATAAATATGGCATTCGTCAGCTTTCAAAGCTGCAGCCAACGCGACCGCAGTTGTGTCAGACCCGCCTCGCCCCAGAGTAGTGATATTGCCCTGCTCATCCACACCCTGAAAACCGGCGACCACCACCACCTTGCCTGCCTCAAGATCTGCTCGAATGCGCGCATCATCTATCTCGCGTATTCTTGCTTTGGTGTGACTGCTGTCGGTCAATATCCTTACCTGGCTGCCGGTATAAGAACAGGCATCGCAGCCTAGTTCAAGCAGCGCCATACTGACCAACGCAACAGTGACCTGCTCGCCGGTTGACAGCAACACGTCGATTTCCCGCTCACTAGGGCTTTGCTGTATGTCTTTGGCCAAAGCAACCAGGCGATTGGTCTCACCACTCATCGCAGAAACCACGACGATAATTTGATCACCCAAATCATGGGCCTTTTTAACCTTTTCGGCGACCACCTTAATGCGCTCGACAGTACCTACCGAAGTGCCGCCAAATTTGTATACGTATAATGCCATTTCAAACCTTCTACAAGATCAGTTGCGATTTCACCCAGGCAGGAACCTGAGCCAAGGCTTCAGTCAAACCGGATGGGTCGTTACCACCGGCCATGGCCAAATCAGGCTTACCACCGCCTTTACCGCCAACTTTAGTCGCAACAAAATTGACCAGATCACCGGCTTTTATCTGCCCCACAAGATCTTTAGTCACACCGGCAGTCAAACTGACCTTGTCACCGTCGACAACTGCCAACACCACAGCGGCACGACCCAATTTGTTTTTTAATTGCTCAACCATGTCTCTGAGGGATTTGGAATCAACATCATCCAACTTGACAGCCAACACCTTGATATCCTGGACATCGACAGCTAGAGCGCCCAGTTCGCTACCCGCAGAACTGGCGAGCTTTGCATGCAAGCGTTCAAGTTGCTTTTCCAACAACCGGTTCTTCTCTATCAGTTGTTCGACTTTTTCCGACGCTTTTTCCGGTGCGCTTTTTACCAGACTGGCAATATTCGCAAGCGCCTTATCGCGACCTGCTATAAAATCAACACAACCACCACCAGTAACCCCTTCGATGCGCCTAACACCTGAGGCCACACCGGTTTCACTAATGATTTTAAAGCAGCCTATATCCCCTGCCCGTTCGACATGCGTGCCGCCGCAAAGCTCGGTTGAGAACTCGCCGATTTTTAATACTCTGACTTCATCGCCGTATTTTTCGCCAAACAAAGCCATCGCACCGGCGTTAACCGCCTCCTCTTTGGCCATAATTTTTGAGATAACAGGCTTATTCAAGCGTATCTGCTCGTTAACAATCCGTTCGACAGCGCTGATTTCAGCAGATGTGACCGGCTCAAAATGAGAAAAGTCAAAACGTAAGCGTTCGGGATTAACCAGGGAGCCTTTCTGCGCAACATGATCGCCCAAAACCTGCCTTAATGCTGCATGCAGCAAATGAGTCGCGGAATGATTAAGCTCTGTGGCTTTTCGTTCTGCCGCACTGACACGAGCATCACATAACTGACCATTGGTGAGTATCCCCGAAATCAACTTACCTTTATGCAAGAACAGGTTGCCGCCCTGCTTTTGGGTATCGGTGACTTCAAAGACCGCGCCATCCGCCTCTATTTTACCGCAATCGCCGATCTGGCCGCCGGACTCGGCATAGAACGGCGTCTTGTCCAGAACAACAATACCTTCTTCGCCATCCTGTAAACTGGTTACCGGCTGACCTTTTTTATATAGCCCGATGATATGCACCTGATCGTCAAGCTGGCTATAGCCGGTAAATTCGGTCTGTGCATCAAGCTTGATATCCTGATCGTAATCCGCGCCAAAACTGCTTGCAGACCGCGCCCTGTCCCGCTGAGCAGACATGGCTATGTCAAATCCCGCATGATCAACGATCAGATGATGTTCGCGGGCAAAATCGGCGGTCAAGTCAACCGGAAAACCATAAGTATCATAAAGCTGAAACACGGTATCGCCGGGGATCACCGAGCCTTCCATTTTCGCGACGCAGGCTTCCAGAATCTTCATGCCCTGCTCCAGGGTTTCAGCAAAACGCTGTTCTTCCTTTTTTAAGACCCGCTCAATTTGGGCTTGCGCGACCTTAAGTTCGGGAAAAGCCCCGCCCATTTCTTCAGCCAGCGGCGCTACCAGTTTATAAAAGAAGACCTCGCGGATACCCAAACGATACCCGTGCCGGATCGCTCGACGAATGATACGGCGCACCACATAGCCGCGACCTTCATTGGAGGGCATCACGCCATCTGCAATTAGGAAGGCACAGGAACGTATGTGATCGGCAATCACCCGCAACGAACTTTGCGTCAAATCGCTGCTACCGGCAAGCCCTGCCGCCGCTATCAACAGCTTTTGAAATAAATCGATTTCGTAATTGCTATGCACACCCTGCAACACCGCCGCGATGCGCTCCAACCCCATACCGGTATCTACCGAGGGTTTCGGCAACGGCGTTAACGAGCCATCGGCGGCACGGTCATATTGCATGAATACCAGATTCCAGATTTCGATATAGCGGTCGCCCTCTTCATCCGGCGAACCCGGCGGGCCACCGGCAACGTCAGCACCATGATCGTAAAATATCTCGGTACAAGGCCCGCAAGGTCCGACATCACCCATAGACCAGAAATTATCTTTGGCACCGATACGGGAAAATCGGATCGGCGAAATGCCGACCTCATCCAGCCAGATTTTTTCCGCTTCCGAATCTTCATCGAAAACCGTAACCCATAATTTTTCCGCCGGAATGCCCAACTCCTTGGTTAAAAAATCCCAGGCGTAATAGATTGCGTCTTTTTTAAAATAATCGCCGAAACTGAAATTGCCCAGCATTTCAAAAAAAGTATGATGCCTTGCGGTATAGCCGACGTTTTCCAGATCATTATGCTTGCCGCCCGCCCGCACACAGCGCTGACTGGTCGCAGCCTTGTTAAAGTCTCGGTGTTCCCTGCCCAAGAATACATCTTTAAACTGCACCATGCCTGCATTGGTAAACAACAAGGTAGGATCATTACCAGGAACCAGCGAACTGGAAGGCTGTACGGAATGCCCTCGCTCGCGAAAAAATTCCAGAAAGGCGGTGCGCAATTCGGCGCTAGTCATCTTTTTCATAATAAAGGCTGTTATTAAAAACTTATTTCAACTTGATGGCCAAATGGCTCAGCAAAGCACTGAGCATTTCGCCGGAAAAACCGCGATGCAATAAAAATCGACTGCGTTTGGCCCACTCATTGCGCTCCAGCACAGGGTCATGGGTGTATTTTTTGCTGTAAACCTGCGTTAGTAGCTCCATCCAGCCACCGAACTCTGTTTGCACCAGATCATCAAGAACAAACGACACTATGCCGTTTTGCTTTAGCTCATAACTGACACGAAGAGGCCCATAGCCTTTCTGGATTCGAAACCGGGCATAACTTTCTGCATACCTTAGATCGTCTTGCCAGCCTTGCTCGGCCAGTTCGGCCAGCACAGGCAATGCGTCATTCTTGTCAAAACCTCTTAAAGCCAGTTTGCTCAGTAACTCTTTCTGGCTGTGCTCTCTTCGTGCCAATAAACGCAGGCAAACGTCATTTATTTCCTTGGCAACTGACGCACTTTCTTCAATCAAGACGAATTACTCGTCCTCATCAACCACGACAGGTGCATCGATAGCCGAAACGACTTTCTTCGCAAAAGCCTCGGCTCTTATTTTGGCTTCAATTTCTTTGGCTTTTTCAGGATGTTCTTTCAAGAAAATCTTTACATTATCCTTGCCCTGACCTATTTTTTCATCCCCGTAACTGTACCAGGAACCCGCTTTCTGGATAAACCCGTAACTCACGCCCAGGTCAACCAGCTCGCCGACAAAGGAAATACCTTCCCCGTATAAAATTTCAAACTCGGCCTGTCTGAAAGGTGGCGCAACTTTATTTTTGACGACTTTCACCCGCGTTTCATTACCGATAACTTCGTCGCCCTTTTTAATAGAACCGATGCGCCGAATATCCAGCCGCACCGACGCGTAAAACTTAAGCGCGTTGCCGCCGGTAGTGGTTTCGGGACTGCCGAACATCACACCGATTTTCATCCTGATTTGATTAATAAAGATAACCAAGGTATTGGAACGCTTGATATTACCGGTCAATTTCCGTAAAGCCTGGGACATCAATCGCGCCTGCAAACCCATATGGGAATCGCCCATATCGCCTTCAATCTCGGCCTTGGGCGTTAACGCAGCAACCGAGTCAATCACGACCACATCCACCGCACCGGAGCGCACCAGCATATCGGTAATTTCCAGCGCCTGTTCGCCGGTATCCGGCTGGGAAACCAGCAAATCATCGACATTGACGCCAATTTTTTCGGCATAACCGGGATCCAAAGCATGCTCCGCATCGACAAACGCCGCCGTGCCGCCAAGCTTTTGCATTTCAGCGATCACCTGCAAGGTCAGCGTCGTTTTACCTGAAGATTCAGGACCATAAATTTCAATTACTCGACCGCGTGGCAAACCGCCACAGCCCAACGCAATATCCAAGCCTAAAGAACCGGTAGAAACCACATCAATGTCACGAGAAGCCGCCACATCGCCCATGCGCATCACCGAACCCTTACCAAATTGCTTTTCTATCTGCATCAGCGCCGCGCCTAACGCTTTCTTTTTATTCTCATCCATTATTGTGTGCCCTTTATGCCCTGCGGCAATGTCAGTTAGAAAAATAGCGCAATTATCACATAGAGACAGAGCTTCGGGTAGTGTTGATTTTCAGGAAAGTCGGGCAGCAAGCTCTTTCTTGCCATACACAGCCAAAGTTTCGGAACCCGCTAAAAAAAAATTAATCCCCTTCCAGCCTTACCCATTCAACTTCGGTGCTTCTGCATGGATAATTCCTGACATAAACCGCGCTGAGCCAATTCTTCGCGCATCTCTTTAATACGCCGCGTACTCGGTCCCTCATCGCATGATCGGTAACTAATGATGATCAACAACTTTGCCGACGAACACCTGAACATCAGAAAATTCAATAAATCCAAGGTGAATTCGTCGCTCCAGTGCGCGTTATCCAGTATCAGTATTAAGTCAGTATTAAGGTAGTGTTGCAACTCAAGGTCTCAAAGAAATCGGCCGCTTCCCGCAACATCAGACAGGTATTGACTTGTACTTCTTTCGGCGGAAGCGCCGCAAGTTCCTCGGGACTCAGCACATTCAGCATTTGATGCAGCCAACTTGGCGCCAAATAATTTAAATGCTCAAACAGTAATCTGCCCTGAGACTCTCGACAACGGCGTTCGAGCGCTTCCAGCACTGGTAAAAAGGGTTCGGTGCTGCCCTCCATCTTTACACATCGGGTACGCAGCACTGAAAGTTCGGAATGGTGAATCTCGGCGAGGAAGGTGTCGAGCATAGCGGTTTTGCCTATGCTCTGTTCGCCATGCAAAAAAACCAGATGACGCTTGCCGCTTGCGGTTTGTTGCAAGGCTTGCACCAGTTCCGCCAAGTATTGGGTGTGCTCATGACGAACAGGGAAAGCCACCGTTTTCGGTCGATATTGCAGGGGGTTGTTTTCTCTTGTTTTAACCGTTTGATGACAGGCGCTAACGCTAACCTCGGCCATAAAGCGGTAGCCTTTTTTGCAGATCGTCGAAATATAAGAAGTTTTACTGTCGTCCTGCAAGGCCTTACGCAGGGAGTTAACCGCCAATCGCAAGGCCGAATCATCGACAATACGACCGTCCCACACCTTATCGAACAATTCCTGATGTGAGATCAGCCGTCCCGGATGCAATAAAAAGAACAACAACAAACGGTAGACCTTGGGCGTCAAGGTGATATTCGTTTGTTCGTTACACAGAAACTGAGTGGCCGTATCCAGCTTGAATGACCCGAATGCGTAAGTATTGGTCTGTTCCATTGCTCGGCCCTGTTATTGTTAGTAGAGTTATTAAAGGATGCTAACAAAGATATAACAACTTGCTAACAACTTATTGCGGCTGAGTCAGTATACTAAAAACCAATTGATTTCCTAGGCAAATAAACTTAATTTGGAGAATAGGGGATTAGTTGGTATTGATTAGGTGACGGCTGTTTGACTCAATAGAATCTAAGTCCATTTATTTAAGAGAGCAGTTGTAATATTAAGAGTACATCAAATGAGAAAATCCTAAAATACCGTGCGGATTAATTCCAATGAACTGCTGGAATGCTTAGTTTACTACCCGCCCAACTATGTCAGTAATTATCCTTACCGCTGCCATCTCCTTGAACATGAAGACATGGAAATGATGCAGCATTTTTCTATAAGTTAAGCCAGGAATAACTGGGGGCGGAGTAAAGTTAATTATCCAACCTAACATTCCAGTCATGTAAATTAAACAATATTATCCGTTGCCCAACATGTTGGGCAACGGATAATAAAACGGCGGTAATAAAACCTAAATCCCTCACGCTCTAAAGCCTTGTGTGTTTGGCAAACACCGCATGCCAGAGAGGGCTGCACATCCTTCATATTAGAAAATAGCATGTCTATAACACTGGGCCCAATTCTGCCTCGTGCAATGGTTTTTCCGATCCCAAGTTAATGAAGAATATCGTTGTTAAAAATGAACGGTGGAGCGGTATGGGCAGAAAACATTAAGTGAGCCCCTATCACCTTTTCATAACAGGTGATGATCAAATTTATAGCGATTCGATGTAGCAAGCGCTGCCTACTCTGCGGAAAAGGAGCGAAGCGGGTAATCCAATTCACCAAGCAAATACAGATCGTAAGATGGATGTTTATCTGAGATAAGTCTCCGAGTTACTGCAGCATATCTCCAAAAATATTTTTTTAATTTACCCAAAAAGTGACTTTAAATATAATACCAACCGCGTCTGCTGCCATCCTTTATTCCACCGAAATTGGCGAAATGAAATCTGCTGTAGGGTAGCATCGCTTTTCCTTTGTTTGACCTTTATCCGTCAGGAGAATAAAAATGAAGTTATCCCACACAGACTCCATAATCAATCTAAACGCCCCCTTGGCATGGACAACTGCTAACCCTGAAGAACAAAAAATGTTACAAAATCTTCAGGGCAATATTCTAAAAAGTCATGGTCGAAAATTTACCGCCAATATCTTTTTTCGCTTAGGTGAGGATATAGCTCAGTCCAGGCGACTGTTACGCGAACTAGCCAATTACCACATCAGCGATGCACACCGGCAACTCCTGGATACCGAGAAATTTAAGCAAACCGGCGATGGGGGCGGCGCTTTTTGTCATCTGGCACTTTCGTATAAAGGTTATGCGGCCCTTGATTTACTAGATGCTGCACCGCAGGATGATGATTTTGTAAAGGGCATGCAACATGCCGACAGTATTAAGGCGCTGCATGACCCTGATCTGTGTTGCTGGGAAACCGAATTCCAGAAAGAGTTCCATGGGCTGCTGCTCGTCGCTGACGAATCGGAATACGATGTCTTAAAATTAAGCCGAGATGTCTTCGTTCCATTGCTCGAAAAATCCGGCTGCTCTATTCATATCATCCAGAATGGCAAGGCTATCCATAATCAGGCGGGCAATGGCATAGAACACTTTGGTTATGTCGATGGCCGCAGCCAGCCGCTGATGCTGTGGGAAGACATTAATTCGGAATCGATGAGTTCTGGAATTTCACGCTGGGACCCTGCATTCCCGTTAGCCACTGCGTTGGTAGAAGACCCGGGCGTTTGTGATGGTTTAAGTTTTGGCAGTTATTTCATTTTCCGAAAACTGGAGCAGAACGTCCAGGACTTTAAAAGACGCGAGCAAGAAGTGGCAGACTTGCTCGGGTTTAAAGATGAAGAGCGGGAACTGGCAGGCGCGATGCTGGTAGGCCGCTTCGAAGATGGTACCCCGGCAACGCTGTCAGATGAAGCAAAAGGGCAAAAGCCACCCAACAATTTTAGCTATAAGGGCGATGACGGTACGCGCTGCCCATTTCATGCCCATATTCGCAAAACCAATCCGCGAGGTACAGGCGGGTTTGAAGATGAGGCTGATGAACGCTTACATCTGATGGCGCGTCGCGGCATACCGTTTGAAGAAATAGAAAGACGCGTGCATCCCGATAATCTGCCAGAATCAACATCGTTGGCCGAGTTTGAACACAAGGTTGCGCCGCTGTTGCCAACCGGGGGCTTGGGTTTACTTTTCATGGCTTATAACAACAGCTGAAGTTTCCCAGTTTTTCAGGAGCAAGAAATTTAGAACGCGAAAAAAAATAGTGAAAAAATTTCGAAAATTTTTTGCCACTCTTAATGCGTGTTAATTAATCCTTATG
>CANNNN010000058.1 GCA_947506075.1 Methylococcaceae bacterium | reverse complement strand
GGAAGATGGGTGACGCACATGACTTGCCGGTTATGGCTTAAGCTGCGCAGTTTTTGTCCGACGATTTCGGCAATGCCTCCGCCTATGCCTGAGTCTACCTCATCAAAAATCATGGTCGGGGTGGTTTTATCACTGGAGGTGGTGACCTGGATCGCCAGACTGATCCGCGACAGTTCGCCGCCGGAAGCCACTTTAGCCAGGGGTTTTGCTGGCAGGCCGGGATTGGCGCTGACCAGGAATTCAATTTTATCCTTGCCGTTCAGTTTCGGCGTAATACTGTCCAGCGCCGCAATATCGACCAGAAACTCGCCTTGCGGCATACCCAGTTCTTTGATCATCGCGGAAATTTTTTGTTGCAGCTTGTTGCCGGCAAACTGGCGTTGCTTGGTCAGTTGTGTTGCCAGCTGATGATATTCGGCGAGCAACTGTTCGACGCTAGCCGTCAATTCGTCGATGCGCTCGCTGCTGTGGGCCAGGCCGTCCAGTTCACGCTCAAGTTTACCTACCAGTTCCGGCAGTTCGTCCGGCGTGACGTGATGCTTTCGGCTCAGGTTTTGAATGATGCCGATCTGGTTTTCCAGAGTTTCGAGTAACTGCGGATCGGCTTCTTGCGACTCAAGAAAACGGCGTAATTGCAAAGCAGCTTCTTCAACCTGAATCTGGGCTTCTAAGAGCAGGGTGCAGACTTCGTTGATCTCGGGTGCAAATTGGGCGATGTGGCTTAACTCGCTAAGGCAGTGACTCAGCATTTGATGGGCCGATTGCTGGTCGTTCTCATACAATAGATCAACTTGAACCTGGCCGGTGCTTAAAATCTGCCCCAGATTGGCCATTATTTCGTGCTGCTTAGAAAGCTCGTTATAGTTGAAATGATCCAGATCCAGTTGTTGCAGTTCTTCTAGCTGATAGTTTAGCAATTCTTCGCGTTCGGTTTGATCAGTGCTGGACTTGATCAGGCTGGCTAGCTCTTTGCTGGTTTGCAGCCATTGCCGGTAAGAGGTATTGACCTTGTCCAGCAAAACTTGGTTTTTTGCGTAAGCATCCAGCAGGCGGCGCTGCTCGTCACTGTTGAGCAGGGTCAAATGCGCATGTTGGCCGTGAATTTCTACCAGTTTCTCGCTGAGTTCCTGCAAGGCCTGCAGGGTAACGGGACGGTTGTTGATATAGGCTTTGGAGCGGCCGTCGTGATTGACGATACGCCGGATCAGGCATTGCTGTTCGGCATCGAGTTCATGATCCTTCAGCCATTGCAGCGCCAACGGCGCATCGGCCAAATCAAATTCCAGATTAATCTCGGCGCGTTTGCAGTCGGGGCGCACGTAGCCGGAATCGGCCCGGTCGCCCAAGGCTAGACCCAAGGCGGTCAACAAAATGGACTTGCCGGCGCCGGTTTCGCCGGTCAGTACCGACATGCCTTTTTCCAGGTCGAGATCCAGCGATTTAACGACTGCGAGGTCGAGAATATTAAGATTTAATAGCATGATTGTCGGTGTGGTAACCACTGCTCCAGTTTAATTTATTCCTGAGTATATAAAAGAAATCATGTCCTTCCGGATGAAGAATTCTAATCGGCTTGGACTCTTTTTTAATCAGAATCTTGTCGCTGATTAATACTTTGGGGATTTCAATGTGATCGCAAGTCACCAGTGCGTTAATTTGTTTGGTTTGGCAAAAGCTGATTTCAATTTCAGCCGAATCATCAATCACGATAGGCCGATTAGACAAGGTGTGGGGATTAAGTGGCACGAGGACCAGGGCGTGTAACGAAGGATGCAAAATCGGTCCGCCGGCAGATAAGGAATAAGCGGTAGATCCGGTGGGTGTGGAAATAATCAGGCCGTCGGAGCGTTGCGAGTTTAAAAACACATTATCGATTTTGGTAATGATTTCTATCATGCTGGGTGTTACCCAGCGGTGGACAACCACTTCATTGACGGCAGTTTCTTCGTGAATAACGATCCCGTCACGGATGATTTTAGTGCGTAATAGGGAACGTTTTTCCTCCGTATAATGGCCTTGAAGAATCTGAGACAATTTGTCGGATAACTGGTCGGGCGATATGTCCACCAGGAAACCCAGTCGGCCCAGATTGATGCCGATCAGTGGAATGTCAAATTCGACGATCGCGCGGGCGGCAGCAAGAAAGGTGCCGTCGCCGCCAACGGCAATAACCAGGTCGCAATGCTCGCCCAGTGTGCTTATGATGCAGGATTTAACGGCCGGATTATCAATGAAATGCGCGCTGTCTTTAGCCACAATGACGGTGTAGTGGTGCTGCTTTAAAAAAGTATACAACACGCTCAAAGTCGCCGCGATACTCGGATCGCTGGGTTTTCCAATTATGCCTATGGTCTTAAAGGGAGTCTGCATTGCAAGATAACGAATCGAAAAGTAGCTTTGATTATACAAAAAAACCTAAGTAAGACTACGAGTATTATAAATTTCTAGGATATTTTAGGTGCAGAGTAAGTTTAGCCCTGTGATTTAGCTTGATATTGTTGCAAGAGTCACACGCTATACCGACCATCTGATGAGTAACGGGTTTTGTACAGTGCCGAAGCCTTCAAGCGTTTCGACCGGGGATGCAGTTTCGTGGCATCAGATGCAAGCTATACAGTTCATCACCAACAAGAATCAAAGCATTTAATGCACAATGAAGAAAAGAAGGACAGCTAGCAATAAAACTTCGTGTCCTTCGTGTCTTCGTGGTGATATTCTTATGGCACTATGGTTGGGTACGAAACTATTCTTCAGGGGGCTATATGAAACAATTACACAGAAAGGACCTGTTTGGCTGGTCGGCATTTAATCAGCAGCGCAATCTGGATTTTCATAGTGTGCTGTGGGTCCGCGACGGCGGTAATGTGCTAATCGATCCGTTGCCGATGAGCGAACATGACCACAGTCACTTGCAAAGCCTGGGCGGGGTTAGTTTTATCGTGATCACCAATAGCGATCATTGCCGTGATGCTGAACATATAGCCGGGGACACCGGCGCGGTGATATACGGCCCGGCAGCCGAGGAAGAGACGTTCCCGGTGTCATGCGATCGCTGGCTACATGATCATGAAGAAATTGTTCCCGGATTGATTGCGTACCAGTTGGACGGTTCTAAAACGCCGGGAGAATTGGCGTTACTTTTGGAACACAGTACGCTGATAACCGGGGATTTAATCCGCTGTCATCTCGGCGGTGAGCTATGCCTGTTGCCGGACGAAAAGTTAATGGATAAAAACAAGGCGGTATTGTCGATCAAACGCATAGCCGAATTGCCTGATATTAAAGCCGTATTGCCTGGAGATGGCTGGCCACTGTTCAGTCATGGCAGTGAAGCCTTACATCGTTTGGCAAGATCGTTACAGTCATAGCAGATCTTGATTTCAATACGTCGATTGAGTCGGCATTTCAGGTCATAAAGCAGGTTTTGTGAATGTGGGTACAAAAAGAGTTTTTTTTATCAGCAAAAAACAGGGGATTTCATCTGATCACTGATGAAATCATCTGTGCTGTTCCGGAATTGCTGAGTGTAGAGTGCGGATTGTTGCATCTGTTTCTCAAACATACCTCGGCGTCATTGACGGTTAATGAGAATGCCGACCCGACGGTGCGTCAGGACTTGGAAAGCCACTTCAATCGCTTTGTGCCGGAAGGCGCGCCTTATTATCAGCATGCCTATGAAGGCAATGATGACATGCCTGCCCACATAAAAAATTGCCTGCTGGGTTCCAGTTGCAACATTCCCATTACCAAAGGCCTGCTTAATTTAGGTGTTTGGCAAGGTATTTACTTGTGCGAACACCGCAATCAAGGCGGCAGCAGGCGTATCGTCGCAACTATGCAAGGACAGCCTCGAACCGATGACCGTTAGTTTGACGAGTGAGAGGCCTACTTCCAGATGCCGACAATATTGGTAAAGTCATCTGTCCAGGGCTGCATGTCGAAATACAAGGGCAGCTTCCGCCAATTACCAAGACGGCTTAGTCGTAAGGGTTCCAGGGCTTCCGGATTGTTTGCCATGACCACCCAGTCTGTCGCAACGACC
Source organism: Methylococcaceae bacterium (assembly GCA_947506075.1). Taxonomy (GTDB): domain Bacteria; phylum Pseudomonadota; class Gammaproteobacteria; order Methylococcales; family Methylomonadaceae; genus Methylobacter_A. The sequence goes on along the minus strand of CANNNN010000058.1, from coordinate 7,102 downwards.
AGCGGGAGGTCCTGTTCAGGTTTGAATTCCTGAATCAATGAGGCCAGGTGCAGGGCTTCCGCATTAATCGATAAGACTTTTTTTAGCGACAAATGACGGTTGGTCATGTGAAACGCCAGTATGCCGCCCGGTTTAAGCTTTTTGAAATAAAGCGCTAGCGCTTCCTTAGTCAGTAGATGAGTCGGCACCGAATCGGAACTAAACGCATCCATAATCAATAAATCAAAATGCTGATCCGGCTCTTTTTCCAGCGATAAACGGGCATCGCCGACGACCATCGCGGCGTTAGGAGCGCATTGGCTCAGGTAGCTGAAATAATCGGGGTTGCTGGCAATGCTTACCATCAGCGGATCGATTTCGTACAAGGTCCAGTGTTGCTGATCTTTGGCATAACACGTTAAGGCTCCGGCTCCGAGTCCGACCACGCCGATATTCCAGGTCTGATCGCTGTTATCATATTCCTTAAATAATTGTCCCATAGGCCCCTGGCGACTGTAATAGGTTAGCGGTGTCCGGCTTACGTTTGCAGCCAGACGTTGCGCCCCGTGCTTGGTCGTGCCATGGAATAATTCATGATAGCTTTCAGCCTGGCCTTGTTCATCGGTTAAAACAGCCTCACGCACCGCAAGTACGCCAAAAAAGCTGCGTTCCTGATATAGCGTATGCGAGGACAAGTTGTGTAATCCAAGTGCCAGGAAAATAATCGCGCCGCTCATAAACGCATAGCCGACTGGTCGAGTCCTGAGTAGGTAGGTCAAGACCGTTAAGCCGATCAGACTGATCACGATGATGTCGAAATACTGGAGTAAGTCGTCGGCTTTAGCATGAACAATAATACCGGTACTAACCAGCAGGGCAGGGGCTAATATTTGCAATAACAAACCGGTGTTCAATGCCGGCTTCAAGCCAGGGCGCAGCAGTAAGGCCGCAATAATCATGATAGGGTATTCATAGACGGCATTGAACACAAACGGCGCGACAAAAGTATTGAACATGCCGCCTAACATGCCCGCAAAGGACATGATCAAATAGAACGTGGTTAAATGCCGGGTATGCGGCCTTAATTTGGCCAACTCGCCGTGACAAACCATGACCGCAAAGAAAAATGCGATCAGGTGTAAAATTAAATAGGCCCAATAAGGCAGGTCCGCCGGATTAATGAAGGCATAAGCGATAAAGGGTAACAGGAAAATCGGTTGCAGCTTGACCATTAACGGATGAATTTTGTCGTTCCATTTGGAGAACACAATGACAAAAGATAATAAATACAACGTTAACGGGATAATCCACAGCAAGGGCACCGAGGCAATATCGGTACTGATGAAGTTGGTTAAACCCAGTAGCAGGCTGGACGGCACGAAGGCCAGAGCCAGCCAGTGCAGTTGGGTGGTAAAACTGAGCTTGGTTTCATCGGCTACGGAATCAGTGTGATCCTCTTGTTGAGCAGTATTTTGCCGGCTTTTCCAAAGCACAACAGCGCAGCCTGCTATCAGCAGACAAAGCAGCAAATAGCCGACACTCCAGTCACTTTTTTGATTGGCTACTCCGATATTGGGTTCCAGCAGGAACGGGTAGCTGAGCAACGCAATCAGGCTGCCGGTGTTGCTGGCCGCATACAGATAGTAAGGGTCATGGCTGGTATGGTGGCCGATGTGGCTGAACCATTTTTGTATCAGCGGCGCGGTTGTGGAAACCACGAAAAAAGGCAGGCCAATAGCAAGAAACAAAGTCCAGAGCAGCCAGAAGGTCGGATTACCGTCTGTCGGCGGGACGGTGTTTTCCGGCAGGGCTAAGGGCAGGGCCAGAAAGCTGATCAATATCAGTGCCGTATGAATCTGGATTTGGCGGTGTGAACTAAACCGTATGGACAGATAGTGAGCATAAAGATAACCCAGAAATAAAATACTCTGGTAAAACACCATGCAGGTGTTCCAGACTGCCGGGGAGCCGCCCAGTAAAGGTAATAGTATCTTCCCGAATAGCGGTTGCAGCACAAACATCAGCGACGCACTGGTAAACAAGGTCGCGGCAAATAAGAAGATCAGGCGGTTTGTGCGGTCGGTAGGGGCTGTTAAAGGATGGCTCATTATATTTATAGGTAGCCTTAAGGGCTTTTAATTTTTTAATCCGCTAATGATAAAGCATTTGTAGACGCAGGGGGCAGTTGAAAATAACACAGATATAAAAAAAGTCGAGTTGTGCGGGTTCCTAATCTGCTGAGTGACTGCGCGAGCGGTTATTGATTTTTTTCATGTGGATATGGCCAAGGCCAAGGCTAGTGTCGCGATAAAGGCCAGGGTTGGCGATAGTGAACATAGTAAAAATCAAAAAATAAAATAATCAAACTGAGTGACGTATAATTATTAATAATTGGGCAGTATGATGTAAGTATGTTTATAGTCCGGTCCGATACATTGGCGCGCGAGTAGACAAAATAATAATGGTAATAGTAAAGTTTAGAGGTTGTAGATTATGAGTGAAACCAGTATGACGAAAACTGAAGATCGAAGAGATTTTTTTCGTATTGATGATGAGGTGAGTCTGTTTTATAAAAAAATAGATGGAACCCGGATTAACGAACCGCATCAGGTATCCGATAATATTTTAAATAACTGTTCATTGTCTACGGCACTTGAAATGGTGTCTCAGGATTCGGCATTTCTGTTGCACAGACTGGAAAGAAATCAGCCGGAAATGGCGGAGTACCTAAGGTTAATTGAGGCTAAAATCGATTTAATTGCCCAGGCTGTAATGATGACAGGCTTTCAAGTTAATGAAAGCGATACGCGCAATGTGAACGTCAGCGCAACCGGTATTGCGTTTAATTGTGAAGAAGCGCTTAAGGCAGGCGACTATCTGGAAATAAAGATGTTGTTGATATCCAGCATGGCGGTCATAGTGACGTATGGAAAAGTCGTTTATTGCAAAAGCGGCCAGTCCAGCGATAGTCGGTATCCTTATTTTGTCGGCGTCGACTTTATCAATATGAAGGATGAGGATAGAGAAATGCTGATTAAGTATGTAATAAAAAAGCAATTACAACAGATCAGGGATAAGAAACAGATTGTAACTATCGCTTAAGCGAATTGTGAATATTCCAGATAAGCAAAAAAAAATCCTTACCCTGTTGGCTGACGGAGAGTTTCATTCCGGCACCAACTTGGCCGACGCGCTTAGTATCAGTCGTTCGGCCGTTTGGAAGCAGATAAATGGTTTGGCCGACTTGGGTCTTGCCCATTCGGCTGTCAGTGGTAAAGGTTATCGTCTGGATAAATCGCTGGAGTTATTGCTAGCGTCAAAAATCAATGAAGCTGTTAGCGAACAGGCTGGCGCATTGATCTCATCGATTGAAATTCATGACCAAATTGATTCCACTAATTCTTATTTAGTAGAGCGCGCCCAACAAAATGCACCGTCAGGTACTGTTTGTTTTGCGGAGCACCAGACAGCCGGTAAAGGCAGGCGAGGGCGGCAATGGATTTCGCCTTATGGCAGTAATATTTATCTGTCGATACTGTGGCGATTTCAGCAGGGGCCTGCTGCCATTTCAGGTTTAAGTCTGGCGATTGGCGTCGCGGTAATCAGGGCTTTAAAACAGCATCAAATACATGACATAGGCCTTAAATGGCCTAATGACATTTACAGTCAGGGTAAAAAATTGGGTGGTATTCTGGTTGAAGTCTCAGGTGAGACAGATGGCCCGTGTAGCGCAGTGATCGGGCTGGGATTGAATTTGTTTGTACCAAAAAATCAAGCCCACAGCATTAACCAGGCCTGGACAGATTTAAGTAAAATCACCGGACAAAGTCGGCTATTCCGAAATAAATTAGCCGGCACCTTGTTAAGCTATTTACTGCCGATTATTGACGAGTATGAAGGCGTTGGTATTAAAGCCCATCTCGATGAATGGCGCGATTATGATTGCCTGAACGGAAAATCCGCAACCTTATTTATCGGGCAGCAACGATTTGACGGCCATGTAAGAGGCGTTGACGATAACGGCATGTTATTGATTGAAAGTCAGGATGGCAGTATGCAGACGTTTGCTTCCGGCGAAGTCAGTTTTAATAGTTAGGCTTTGTTATGAATTTGCTGATAGATATGGGTAATACCAGGCTAAAGTGGGCGGTTACAACCGGAGGTCAAATCATGACCGGTCAACCGCTACTGAATACCCGGATTAATCGGGATGAACTGATTGAACTCTGGAAAGGCGATTATCGGCCTAAGCGACTTGCAATTTCCTGCGTCAGTACATACCGGTTACTCGAACTCGTGCAAACCGTAGCACAAGAACTTTGGCTGGATGTGGATATTATCCTGGTTAAATCCCAAGCACAGGCATTTGGTGTGATTAACGCTTACCGACAACCTGAAAAACTGGGCGTTGACCGCTGGTTGGCTTTGATTGCAGTTTGGCAGCAATATCAACAATCCGCTTGTGTCGTCGATTGCGGAACGGCCATCACCGTAGATTTAATTGATGCCGAGGGCAGGCATCAAGGCGGGTTGATAAGTCCGGGCTTGACGCTAATGAAAAAATCACTGGATTTAGAAACAGCGGCGCTGCAATTTACCGAAACAGATCAAGTGTTCGGCCTGGCCAACTATACCGAGGCTGCAATCCATAGCGGCACCTTAACAGCAGCCGTGGGCCTGATTGAGCATGTGCTGGCAAAACAGCCTAAGTTTGTACAGCTGGTTTTAACCGGTGGAGATGCAGAATTGATCGCAGCACAGCTTGATAGGGCGCCTATTATTGAACCTGATTTGGTGTTGCGCGGCTTGTTATGTGTTTTGGAAGGGCATGGCTGAAGTTTTAGTTTTCGGGTGATTCTGTCTTATGTTGCAGAGGCATCAGACTGAATTATTTCAATATTATTGTAGATAGATCTGTTATTAATGACACGATATTCAATCTTCACCTTCGCAATCTCGCCCCGCTATGTATCAGTTTAAGTTTAGAGGGCGCGGAAAAATTCGAGCCCATACCCGTTATCTATTGTGCTAAATATCATCTGGATTGGTTTTTTTCTCGCCGCTTTTTGCACTGCGCTGTTCAAGCTGGTTTTCCTCGGCGATCAGCAGGTTTTTGCACAGATCATGACAGCCATGTTTGCGTTGTCGAAGTCGGCTTTCGAAATAGCCTTGGGACTCACCGGCGTACTGGCTTTATGGCTGGGCATTATGCGTATCGGCGAAAAGAGCGGCTTTATCCATTTATTAACCCAGGGTCTGACGCCGTTATTTAGTCGATTAATGCCCGATGTGCCCAAAGGCCATCCTGCTTTAGGCGCGATAGTGATGAATATTTCGGCCAATGCGCTGGGCCTGGATAATGCCGCAACACCGTTGGGCATCAAGGCGATGCAGGAACTGCAAACTCTTAATCCAAATCCGGATACCGCCAGTAACGCGCAAATCCTTTTCCTGGTGATCAATACTTCTGGAGTTACCTTGTTTCCGGTGACGATATTTACTTACCGCGCGCAACTGGGCGCAGCAAATCCGACCGATGTCTTCATACCTATCCTGATAGCAACCTATATGAGCACCATGGTGGGTCTGCTTGCTGTCGCCTATGTGCAGAAAATCAATCTGCTGGATAAGATTGTCGTGGCTTATCTGGGCGGATTTACGCTGATCGTCGGCGGCATACTGGCGTATTTTTCAAGTCTTACTCAGCTGCAGATGCTTGAGCAATCCTCGATCATCAGCAATTTTCTGCTGTTTGCGCTGGTTATCGTCTTTATACTCGGCGCTATCAACAAGGAGATTAATGCCTATGATGCCTTCATTGAAGGAGCGAAAGAAGGCTTCCAGACAGCGGTAACGATCATTCCTTTTTTGGTCGCGATGCTGGTTGCCATCGGCGTGTTCCGGGCCAGTGGTGCGTTGGATTTGCTGGCTGATCTGGCGCGACTAATTGTGCATTACTTCATGCTCGATGATCGTTTTGTTGACGCGCTGCCTACTGCCTTGATGAAGCCGTTCAGCGGCAGCGGGGCCAGGGCTATGATGATAGATACCATGAAGACTTTAGGTGCAGATTCTTTTGCCGGTCGATTATCGGCCATCGTGCAAGGCAGCAGTGAAACTACGTTTTACGTGCTGGCGATCTACTTCGGCTCGGTCGGCATCAAACATATTCGTCATGCTGCAGCCTGTGGGATAATAGCCGACTTTGCGGGCATAGTGGCGTCCATTTTGGTCGCCTACTGGTTTTTCGGGTGATTTTTTATCATGAAACACGGATTTATAGGGATTTTTATTTACCGTGTTGATCCGTTAAATCGGAGTCATCCGTGTTCTCGGTAACTGCTCCTGTTCCGGCATAATCCACATGGATGTGGTGAATGCAGATATTTCAGGAGCAAATATCTGTCCATGCAGTCGTATTTTTCTACTATTACTCCTTTATGAAAGTTCATCTTAAAACACTCGGCTGCCGTCTTAATGAAGCCGAACTGGAAACCTGGGCTCAGGCTTTCCAAAAATCCGGTCATCAAATCACCCGGCAAGCCGAAGCCGCTCAGCTTATCGTGCTCAATTCCTGTGCTGTGACGCAGGATGCGGCCAGAAAATCGCGTCAGCTGATACGTCGTATTCATCGCGATAATCCGCAAGCCAAACTCGTGGTCAGTGGCTGTTACGCGACCTTGAACGAAGAGGAAGCTGCATCGTTGTTGGGTGTTGATCTGGTAATCAGCAACAAGGACAAGGATCAATTGGTAGAAAAAACCCTGGCCGAATTGAACATGGACAGCATGCCCGCTTTATCCACCGAACCGGGAGAAATTTCGCTGTTCACGCGTGGCAGGCAACGTGCTTTCGTAAAAGTGCAGGATGGCTGCCGCTATCGCTGTACCTTCTGCATCGTCACCGTGGCGCGGGGCGACGAAAACAGCCGTCCCGTTCAGGCGGTTATCGATGAAATTAACGCGTTGCACCGGCAGGGCATCACCGAAGTTATTTTGACCGGCGTGCATTTGGGCGGCTATGGCAGCGATCTCGATAACAACTTATCTGACTTGATTAAAGCTATCCTGGCGGAAACCGACATTCCGCGACTCAGATTAGGCTCGTTGGAACCTTGGGAATT
>CANNNN010000057.1 GCA_947506075.1 Methylococcaceae bacterium | reverse complement strand
GTAAATGTAAAAAAATGAATGGAGAGTTTTTCTGATTCATTTATACATGAAAAGAGATTGCTTTTGATGGCCTTATCGGACTTGTAATTGCACAAAGTGTAAAGCGAGAAATGAAGGATGCCCTAAAATTTATAAATTTTCTTTCCTATGCAGGGCGCCAAATTTACCCTTTTACCTACATTGATTGGCGTTAAGTTCATATTATTTTGGACAGTGATTGATATTCAGCATTAGCGGATGGTTTCCAATCAGCGCTATCATTGTTCGGTTGCATCCCTGTTGCGCATCGCATTGATTGTTTATAATAGCGGCTTTTTTTACAGCGCGGAGGAGAAAGCGTTATTGAAAGCTTATAATGCCTTTTGTGCCGATTACAACTTGTGTTCAATGCGTAACAATCGCAGCATGTGCCATTAGAACGGTGCGATTTAATGTGCGCATGGTTCTTTCGCGGAATAGACTAATGAAACTAAAAGCGTTTTTCACTCGTATTATCCTTTGTTTTACCTGCTTATCGGTTATGTCTTGTGTCACTAACCTAAAAAGCTCAGAAACTATCAACGCATTCATTGATCAGATGGTTGCCAAACACAAATTTGAGAGGTCTGAGCTTATTGAGTTGTTTGAGAATGTCGAAATTAAGCAGGATATACTTAAAAGAATTGCTTCACCTTCGGAAGGCATGCCTTGGTATAAATATAGAAAAATATTTCTGACTGAAGCCCGCATACTGGCAGGTGTACAATTCTGGAGAGATAATGAGTCCTCACTTGCCGCCGCAGAAAGACAATATGGTGTTCCTCCCGAAATTATTATTGCAATTATCGGCGTTGAAACATCATTTGGAAAAAATACCGGTAATCATCGCGTAATCGACGCCCTATCTACACTTGCTTTTGCCTATCCTCCGCGCAGCAATTTCTTTAGCAGTGAGCTTGAAAATTACTTGTTGCTCTGCCGCGTTGAGCATATCCAGCCAACTGCCCCGCTTGGATCTTATGCTGGTGCTATGGGCATGCCGCAATTTATGCCCAGTAGTTTTAGGGCCTATGCTGTCGACTTTGATAACGATAATCGCCGCGATATCTGGCATAACAATGGAGATGTCATTGCCAGTATAGCCAATTATTTTGCAAAGCATCATTGGCAAGCGGGTCAACCTGTCGCTGTCCCTGTTACAGCCAGAGGTGAAAACTATAAATCGGTGCTGAATTCTGACCTTAAGCCGAATTTAAGGCTTGCTGAGTTAGAATCGCTCAACTTAATTATATCGAGGCAATTACCTTTAGACAGTAAAGTGAAGCTGCTTAGCTTTGAACAAGCACAAGGTGAAGAACTCTGGGCGGGGTTAGATAATTTTTATGTCATAACCCGCTATAACCACAGTCCTTTATATGCCATGGCTGTTTATCAGTTAAGCCTATCTATTTTAAATAAAAAAGGCTCCTTCCCATGAATAAAATTATTCCGGTACTTTTAATTGTTGTTTTATGTGGTTGTACCACCGAACAAGTCATAAATTCAGACTTATCAAAATCGGATTCTGTTAAATCTACTTCTTTAGCTCAATTAAAATCAAGGCTCCAATCAAAATTGCACTTTAGCAACGCTGAAACACGAACTGCTACCGAAGAAGAAACTCTTTTTCCCCGAATTACCCGTTACCTGAAGCAGGGTGTAGCCTCCTGGTACGGTTCCGATTTTCACGGCAAAAAAACCGCATCTGGTGAAATATACGACATGTATGCGATGACCGCCGCACACAGAACACTACCTCTTTCCTCTTACGCTCGCATTACCAACCTTGAGAATCAGCGTAGTATTATTGTTCGCATCAATGACCGTGGACCTTATCATGGTGATCGAGTCTTGGATCTGTCTTATGCGGCAGCCAAAAAGCTTGATCTTGATCAGTCCGGAATTGGTGATGTTGAAATCAAGGCTATAGAGCCTGCTCAGGCCTTAAAGCAACTACAAGCTGCAGCAGCAAAACAAGATAAATCAATCTATTTGCAAGTAGGCACTTTTGCCAACAAAAAGAAAGCGCAAATATTGCAAACTAAAATTTCTGGTCATCATTTGCCTCAACCTGAAATCCTTGCCTCAAAACACCAGGGTTCTACACTCTACAAAGTTCAAATTGGGCCACTCCAATCATTATCCAGTGTTGATAAACTTAATTTGCAGCTGGCTAAAATGGGTGTCACGAAGACGCAATTTGTTACTGAAGCCGATCAAAATCAAATCTCCATGTTACAATAAGACCATTGGATGGGCGGCCCGCAAGAATTCCCATCGTTCGCGATTGATGGGCTTCGTGCTGTAGCCCATCCTATATCTAACGTTAGAGAGCAATGATTATTTTTAAAAGTTTCCCCGTTTTTTTATTTTTCAGTTTGGTTTTAGCTACGACAATCGTAAACGCAGAAGACGCTGAAATATCCACTCCGGCTGCACCGACAATTGCTGCCAGCGGCTTCATCTTAATGAGTTATGATTCTGGCAAGGTTCTGGCAGAAAACAACGCCGATGTTAAGCTTGCTCCTGCCAGTCTGACCAAGATCATGTCGGTTTATGTGGTTTTTCGCGAAATCAGCAATGGCCATTTACATTTAGATGATTTGGTCACCATCAGCAAAAAAGCCTGGGAAACACCTGGTTCTCGGATGTTTGTTGAAGTTGGCAATCAGGTTAAAGTTGAAGACTTGTTAAAAGGAGTCATCATTCAATCAGGCAATGATGCTAGCGTTGCCTTGGCTGAACATATCGCCGGTAATGAAACCACTTTTGCCGACATGATGAATCAGCATGCCGCGCGTCTTGGCATGAAAAACAGTCATTTTGAGGATAGCAATGGCTTGCCCATTGAAAATCATTACACTACCGCGCGTGATTTGGCCATACTCACCCAGGCCTTGATTAATGAATTTCCGGAATATTACCGCTGGTTTTCACAAAAAGAATTCACTTTTAATAACATCGTTCAGCATAATCGCAACCAGTTGTTATCGCGTGATGAAACGGTTGATGGTGTTAAAACCGGATTTACCGATGCGGCAGGTTATTGTCTGGTGGCTTCTGCATTAAGAAATAACATGCGCCTGATTTCTGTAGTCATGGGTGCGAGCAGTCCGAGCGCCAGGGCCAATGAAAATCAGAATTTGCTTAACTACGGCTTTCGTTTTTTTGAAGCGCACAAACTCTATCAGGGAAATACAGCCTTATCCGAGGCCAGAGTATGGAAGGGCGACATTAAAAATCTGTCGCTCGGTTTAGCAGAAGATCTTTATGTGACGATTCCACGGCGACATTACGAAGACCTTAAAGCATTGATTACCATCGACAAAAAAATTGTTGCGCCTGTTAAAGAAGGCGAAAAACTGGGCACTGTCAATGTCACGCTTAAAGGTGAAGTGGTCGCAGAAAAGGACTTGATAGCTCTAAAAGCCGTAGAACAAGGTAATATTTTTCGGAGACTCTACGACAGCGCGATGATGATGCTGGAGAAGCCAGATGGACAATAAAACCGTTTATTTAAACGGTCAATACTTACCGCTGGATGAAGCAAAAGTATCGGTTATGGATCGGGGCTTTTTGTTTGGTGACGGTATTTATGAAGTTATTCCATCTTACTCAGGGTATCTGTTTCAATTTCAACAGCACATGGAACGATTGGAAAATAGCCTATCTTCTGTGCGTTTAGCTAATCCACATGACCGGGCGCAATGGCAGTCAATTCTAATGCCGTTATTGGATGCTAGCCAAGATCAGTCTGTTTACCTGCAAATTACTCGCGGCACCGCCCCTATAAGAGACCACGCATTCCCGGAAAACGTTACCCCCACGGTGTTTGCAATGTGCTCAAGTATCCAGCCTTTTACAGATGTTGACCTTGGCGTAAAAGCCATCAGCATTGATGATAGCCGCTGGGAGCTTTGCAATATCAAAGCCACCACGTTGTTGGCTAATATTTTGCTCAGACAGCAGGCTGTGGAAAAGGGCTGTGCAGAAGCCATTTTAGTCAAAGACGGTTATGTGACCGAGGGTGCTGCAAGCAATATATTTGCAGTGATAGATGGCATCCTGATTACCCCACCGAAAAGCCACGAAATATTGCCCGGCATTACCCGCGATGTGATCCTGGAAATAGCCATACAAAACAATATAGCCTTCAGCGAAGATATCATTTCATTGGATGCCTTAAAAACAGCCAGTGAAATTTGGTTAACCAGTTCTACACGGGAAATTATACCGGTCGTACAACTCGATACTGAAATCATTGCAAATGGCAAACCCGGCCCCATATGGCAAACCATGAATAGATTATTCCAGACTTACAAGCAATCCCGACCATGAGCGAAGAAACCTTATTAGAATTCCCCTGCCAGTTTCCGATTAAGGCGATGGGTAAGGCCAATCTGGAACTTGACTTGCTGATAATTGAAATCGTGCGTCGCCATGTTGACGAAGTCAACGAAGCTGCCGTCACCCTGCGTGCCAGCAAAGACGGGAATTATCTTGCAGTAACGGTAACTATAGAAGCCACCAGCAAGCGACAACTGGATGCGATCTATCAGGATTTGACCGACCATCCTCATGTTTTGATGGCTTTGTAAAAGGATTGTCCTGCAAAATTATATAAATTATTTTAATGGTAACGATACGTAGCCTGGGCTTGCAAGCTTACGAAACCACCTGGCAGGATATGCAGCGATACACTCTGCATCGTGATATCAATTCCGCCGATGAACTGTGGATCACCGAACACCCTCCCGTATACACACTGGGCTTAAACGGTAAGCCTGAGCATCTGCTGGATACCGGTGATATTCCTGTCATTAACACCGACCGGGGTGGGCAGGTGACCTATCACGCCCCGGGTCAGCTGGTTATTTATACCTTACTGGATATTAAACGGCTAAATATCGGTGTTCGGGCCCTGGTCACTGTTCTGGAGCAGGCCATGATTTTTGCGCTAGCTCAACACGGCATAACGGCCGCCGCCAAGATTGACGCCCCCGGCGTTTATGTCAATGACAGAAAAATCGGTTCCATTGGTCTGCGCATCAAAAGAAATTGCTGCTATCATGGTCTGAGCCTCAATAATCACATGGATTTGCGCCCTTTTGACCATATCAATACCTGCGGATATTCAGGGCTTGAAGTGACGCAACTGGCCGCTCTGGGCGTGGATATCAGCAATGCTGAGCTCGCGCTTCCTGTTACCCACGCTATCCTTACGGCATTATCAACATGACTTATCAAGCTCCCTCCCGTGCCACGCCTGACTCTCACCAACGCAACGCCGAAAAACTGGCAAAAATTCCGATCAAGGTTGAGCCTGCCGAAACAGTCTTGCGCAAACCCGAATGGATACGGGTGAAAATATCATCCAGCGACGAAATCACCCGCATCAAGCAATTGTTACGCGAACATCAGCTGCATACGGTTTGTGAAGAAGCGGCCTGTCCCAATCTGGCCGAATGTTTTCAGCACGGCACCGCCACGTTCATGATAATGGGTGATTTGTGCACCCGTCGCTGCCCTTTTTGCGATGTCGCACACGGCAAACCGCTGGCCTTGGATAAAGACGAACCCCAGCATCTGGCTGATGCGATACAGGCTATGGCCTTGAAATATGTCGTCATCACCTCGGTAGACCGCGATGACTTAAGAGATGGTGGTGCCGGGCATTTTGCCGATTGCATAAAAAAAATCCGTCTGCAAACGCCTTCCACCAAAATAGAAATCCTGGTTCCCGACTTTCGCGGGCGGATAGAAAAAGCCGTTGCAATCTTGGCCGAAGAACCCTGCGATGTGTTCAATCACAACCTGGAAACTGTCCCCAGACTATACAAGAAAGTACGCCCCGGTTCCGACTACCAAGGCTCGTTAAACTTGCTGCAGCAATTCCACCTACTTCAGCCGCAAGTTCCCACTAAATCAGGGCTAATGCTCGGCGTAGGCGAACAGGCACACGAAGTTCATCAGGTCATGAAAGATTTATTAGCCCACGGGTGTTCAATGCTGACCCTGGGACAATACCTGCAACCCAGCAAAGCGCATTTGCCAGTTGAAAGCTATGTTACTCCAGAACAGTTTGACGAATACGGGACTGTTGCCTTAGCCTTAGGCTTTAAACAAGTCGCCAGCGCGCCGATGGTAAGGTCGTCCTATCATGCGGATCTTCAGGCTAAGGGTGTTATGTAATTGGACGAGCGCTCTGCGATTGCTCTAATTTACAGTAAGCTCGAATGATTTGAGCGTTGTGCGCTACCCGACTATTATTTCTTGTATACTTGGTTGAACTTACCGCTATAAATTAACAGGGGAGGTCAGTCATTATGATTAAGCAGCGAGTATCAACTTATTTATCTGGTTTTGTGGTTGTTTTTTTAACAGGATTTTCTCCATTTTCCTGCGCCCAGGACTTACTGGGCATTTATGACCTGGCCTTGCAAAATGATCCTTCTTTAAAGCAGGTGCATGCCAATCAGCTGGCCATTGGCGAATCCAAAAATCAAAGTATTGCGAATTTTCTGCCCACTGTATCGGCAACCGGCATTAGCAATCTGAATCGCTTAGATAATAAAAGGACAACTTATCAGGGCAGTGGTATACAGGATTATTCTGACAATAATATCACCGTAAACTTAACCCAACCGCTGTTTCACTGGGAACATTGGATACAGCTAAGTCAATCCGATAATCAAATCGCCCAAGCCGAAGCTGATTACCAGGCTGAACTGCAAAAACTGATGGTTAAAATTACCGAAGCCTATTTCAATGTCTTGTCTGCTGAAGACAATCTTGACTTTAGTGGCGCAGAAAAACAGGCAATTGCACGGCAGCTTGATCAGGCCAAACAACGATTTTCAGTCGGCCTGATAGATATTACCGAAGTGCATCAGGCTCAAGCGGCCTTCGATAAAGCCCTTGCCAATGAGATTGATGCTTCCAATAATGTGGATAACCAAAAAGAAGCATTAATCGCGATGATTGGACAGCAAGATTTCGTGCTTAATGCGCTCGGCGATACTATTCCGTTAGTCAAGCCGGCACCTGATGATATAAAGGCTTGGAGTGATTCCGCCGAAGTGGCTAATTTCAACATCATTTCTGCGTTTAATCAGATGGAGTTTTCACGAAAAGCGATATCTTTGCAACGCAACGGACATTTACCAAAACTGGATTTGGTTGCCGCTGCAGGCGAATACGATACAACCAGCAAATTTGGCTTACAAGGTTCGACAGAATCGGTAGGATTGCGCTTAAACATGCCCTTGTTTGACGGTGGTGCAGTCAATTCCAGAACCCGGCAGGCCAGCTTTAAATTCGAGCAAGCCCAAGAAAATTTAACGGCCACCAAACGCACAGTAATACGACAGGTTAAAGATGCTTATCGAGGGATTACTACCAGTATTAGCCGTGTGGTAGCCTTGAAAACCGCAGTTAATTCTTCCGAAGTCGCTTTGCAGGCAACTGAAGCAGGCTTTGATGCCGGTATTCGAACGCTGGTAGAAGTCCTGGGTGAGCAAAGCAATTTATATCGGAATAAACGCGATTACTCGCGGACCCGTTATGACTATTTACTGAATAGCATCAAGCTAAAGCAAGCCGCTAGCAGTCTTGCACAACAAGACCTTGAGCAAATAAATCGATTATTGATTACACGGCAACCAAAATAAACAAATTATTGGCGAGATATTGTTTTTTCCTGCGCTAAAATAACTTTTTCAAATTCTTCCCTACTTCCTGAAAACATCCCTATGCTGTTCTTTATCCCCTTTACCGCTTTGAACCATGTCTGAAAATTATTCCTTTGATCGTGATTATTCGCTGGATTCCTTAAAAGTACCACCCAATTCCATCCAGGCCGAACAGTCGGTTTTGGGCGGTTTGATGCTGGATAATCAAACCTGGGATTCGGTTTCTGACAAGGTGGTGGAAGGCGATTTTTACCGGCGAGATCACCGGCTGATTTTCAGGACGATTGAGCAGCTCGCCGAAAAACAGATTCCTTTTGACGTGATTACGCTGTCGGAATCGCTGGAAGTCATAGGCGAGCTGGAAAACTGCGGCGGCTTGTCCTATTTGGGGACGCTGGCAAAAGATACACCCAGCGCCGCGAATATCGTCGCTTATGCCAATATCGTCAGGGACCGGTCAGTATTGCGCCAGTTGATCCATGTTGGCACCGAGATTTCCGATTCCGCGTTCAACACCGAAGGTCGAGAGACTGCAGACCTGCTAGAAAATGCGGAACGTCAGGTCTTTAAAATCGCCGAACAACGCCAGCGCGGGCAGGGCGGTTTTTCGACGATCAAATCGTTGCTGGCACGCGCCGTTGATAAGATCGAAACCCTGTTTGAGCAGGAAGGTTCGATCACCGGAGCTGCAACCGGCTTTACCGATTTTGATGAATTGACTTCCGGTCTGCAGCCGGCTGATTTGATTATCGTGGCCGGCAGGCCGTCGATGGGAAAATGCTTTGGTAAAGGTACGCGTATTTTAATGTACTCGGGTGACATTAAGGCAGTAGAAGAGATACAGGTTGGCGATATGCTGATGGGCGATGATTCTACGCCCAGGCAGGTGTTGTCGTTGGCGCGAGGCCAAGAAGCCATGTACTGGGTCAGGCAAAATAAAGGGCTGGATTATCGAGTCAATGAATCGCATATCCTGTCATTAAAACGCAGCCGTAACGAAGGTAAACATAACAACGGTGATGTACTCAATATTCCTTTAATCGACTATATCAATGCTACGCCGAAGTTTCAGAACAATTACAAGGGTTATAAAGTTGCGATAGAGTTTACAGAACAACTGCTGCCCGTTTGCCCCTATTTCTTAGGTCTGTGGTTGGGTGACGGCACCAGCGCTTCGGTCGATATTGCCAGCACTGATGTGGAGGTTGTAGCTTATCTAAGAGACTATGCGGAGCAACTGAATTTACATTTAACAGAGAAATTTGCCAAGGATAAACAGGGTAATGATAAGTGTCCTCTTTATAGCATCAGTTCTCAAATAAGAGGCAACCACCAGAATAACTTTTCCTTACAGAAAATTTTAAGAGAGCTGGATTTGCTTAACAACAAACATATTCCTCAGCAATTTTTAGCCAACTCACGCGCCAATAGATTAAAGCTGCTGGCGGGCTTGATCGATAGTGATGGGCATTACGCGCCTAAGTACAAAATGTACGAAATCACCCAGAAAAATTTCGCGTTGGCGGCGCAAATCAAGTTCTTATGCGACAGCCTAGGCTTTAGAACCTCGCTGATTGCAAAGCAGGCGAATATTAAAACCACAGGCCATCAAAGCACCGTTTATCGCGTGCGGTTTGCCGGCGATGTCAGCAATATTCCTGTCCGTATAGAGCGCAAAAAAGCCGCTATCTGGACTTGCAATCGGACCTGGCAACAAACCGGTGTTCAAATTCAATACGACCAGATAGATGACTATTACGGCTTTGTCTGTGACGGCAACCGATTGTTTTTATTGGAAGACATGACGGTGGTTCATAACACCACTATCGCGATGAACATGGCCGAAAACATCGCAATCAAGGGCGACAAGCCGGTTGCGGTGTTCAGTATGGAAATGCCAGGAGACTCGCTGGCGATGCGGATGATGTCGTCACTCGGCCGCATCGACCAGCATAAAATCAGGACCGGCAAGCTCGAGGATGACGAGTGGCCGCGCCTGACCTCGGCGATCAACTTGCTGGCCGGCACCAAATTATTTATCGACGATACCCCGGCCCTGACCCCGACCGAAGTGCGCTCAAGAGCCAGGCGTCTGGCACGCGAACATGGCCAGCTGGGCTTGATCGTCTTGGATTATTTGCAATTAATGCAATCGCCTTCCAGTGGCGAAAACCGGGTGCAGCAGATTTCCGATATTTCCCGAGGCTTAAAGGCGCTGGCCAAAGAATTGAACGTGCCGGTGGTCGCTCTTTCCCAGCTTAACCGTAATCTTGAACAGCGGCCGAATAAACGTCCGATGATGTCCGACTTGCGTGAATCCGGCGCTATCGAGCAGGATGCCGATTTGATCGTATTCGTGTATCGGGACGAAGTCTATAACGAAGACAGCCCCGATAAAGGACTGGCCGAGATCATTATCGGCAAACAGCGTAACGGCCCGCTGGGCACCGTCAGGCTGACCTTTCTGGGCCAATATACCCGTTTTGAAAATTTTGCTGGAACCTATAACGGCGGAGATTACGAATGACCCCGGCAGCCTATGCTGTGCTTGATTTGGATGCAGTCAGGCATAACTTGTCCATAGTTCGCAGCCTTGCTCCGGACGCCAAGATTATGGCAGTCATCAAGGCCAATGGCTACGGACATGGCATGTTGCGTATGGCTCAAGCCTTGCAGGAGATCGATGCATTCGCGGTCGCAAGAGTAGATGAAGGCGTGCGCTTGCGCAAGGCGGGGATAACCAACAGGATTGCGGTTTTGGAAGGCTTTAGCTGTGTCGAAGAATTGGCGGACGTGCTGCATTATCAACTGGAACCGGTGGTGCATACTTTTACGCAGCTGGAAATGCTTGAAGCTGATACAAAACTCAATGCGGTTGACGTCAATAACCTAAAGCCCTCTCCAGAGGGAGAGGGTTGGGTGAGGGGAAATAAAAGGTCCGTCTGGCTAAAAATAGACACAGGCATGAATCGCCTGGGTTTCAAGCCGATAGATTTCAAAGCTGCTCATCAGCGCTTAAGCCAGTGCTCCGTTATCAAACAACCCATCAATCTGATGACACATTTTGCCAATGCAGATGATATCAACGACGCAAAAACGCTAACACAAATCAAGCTGTTCAATGAAACAGTTGCAGGGATCCCGGGCGAGCGCAGCCTAGCCAACTCGGCAGGTATCCTGGGCTGGCACGACTCCTTAAACGATTGGGTGCGTCCCGGCGTGATGTTGTATGGCATCTCTCCATTTCCCGATTCAACCGGAGGGCAGTTGGGGCTAAAGCCCGTTATGGAACTGCATTCACATTTGATTGCGGTCAAGCAACTCGAGGCTGGCGATACCGTCGGCTACGGCGGCAGTTGGCTGTGTGAAAAACCTACAACTTTGGGTGTCGTGGCGATAGGTTATGGCGACGGTTATCCCCGTTACGCCAAAACCGGAACGCCGGTACTGGTCAACGGCTTAAGGGTTCCTCTGATTGGTCGGGTGTCAATGGACATGATCACCGTTGATCTAGGCGTTCAAATCAAGGCCAAACCTGGCGATCCGGTGACCTTGTGGGGCGAAAACCTGCCGGTTGAAGAAATAGCGCAATCGGCCGATACCATACCGTATACCCTGGTCTGCG
>CANNNN010000056.1 GCA_947506075.1 Methylococcaceae bacterium | reverse complement strand
CCCAGATCGGATTACACCATTGCGACAGAGCAAGCTTCGCGCAATACCCTAACAACTCAAAGTGGCCGATGCTAGCCAGACATTGACATAGCGACAACACCGTTTCTTCGTTAAATGTTTTTCGTTTAAGCGCCGGCTTAATAAACACCTGCATCTTTTCCAGCGCCTTATGCAACACAGTCTTATTGCTTGCATCATCGCCGTAATATTGCAGGATAAGCTGAACGAGGCGGGTAAGTTCCTGTTCCGACAACTGATGACTTTTTGCAGGCGGCGGCAAATCCCTTACTATAGCCGGGAGGGTCAAGCCCAGTAACAGGGTTTCGATGGTCACGCAAAAATGCGCGCATACGCTGCCGTCATTCATCTTTTGCAGGGCCTCGA
This sequence comes from Methylococcaceae bacterium, assembly GCA_947506075.1. Lineage (GTDB taxonomy): Bacteria > Pseudomonadota > Gammaproteobacteria > Methylococcales > Methylomonadaceae > Methylobacter_A. Next base: position 10,988 of record CANNNN010000056.1, on the reverse strand, counting down.
CTATTTGCTGCAGACCTTGTTGCCTGTTTTCGGCAAGCAATACAAGAAAACCGCGCAACAGCTGCGCCTGGGCTTGATAGCGCTTGCCGATGGTCAACTTTTCCGCCTGTTGAATTTCCTTTTCGACCAGATGAAATTTTTTAGTTTTAATCAGTTTGCGCGCATGGGCTAAATGGCTGGTAAACAAAACCTGCTTGGCAAAGGTATTGACCGGATCGATTTTCAATATAGCCTGAGCATACTGCGTCGCTTTTTTGAAGGCTTTATTCGCTAAGGCCGCCTTGATCGCCAACACCAATAAATCAATATCTTGCGGAAAGGTCTTAAGGCCTTGTTCCAGCCATCGCTTATACTCGTCGGCCTGTTGTGACTGGGATTCATAATAGTGGAGGATATTTATATAACTCTCCCTATCATTCGGATCATGCTCCAGGCTGTCTATCCGCCATTTCGTGCCGTCTCTAAGCGATTGTGCGTGTTCAGCAATATGACGCATAATCAACGCGATCTTGTAAGCATTGGCTTCAGCTTGCTTGTTCAAATGCGCGATGCATTGTTTCCAGTAATATTCAGCATCGCAAAAGTCCCTGTCACGTTCATAAGCGAGTGCCTTTAACCGGCATTGTTCAAACTCGTCTATCAGGCCGAAATGTTTGTTAAAATCGCGCAAGCCTGCCGGATAGGTGGTCAGCAGTGCACGACAGAATTGCCGCGCCAAATCCGGGCCAAACAGTTCCCGATATTCAATAGCAAAATTAAAGGTGATTTTATCGGATAAGAGTCCCTTTTGTTTTGCCAATCCCTCCAGCAAGTCAGCCTGCTTTTTACTGAATTTTTTTATCGTTCCGATAATCTGCCGTTGTTTATGCTCGAATTGCAAACACTCGTTAGCCAGAGTCGAACCCTGATGCGTAGTACTCAGCAATAACCGAGCAGCTTGCTGATATGGCGATCTGGCAGGGATTTTTGATAACAGGGACTGCGCTAGCTCTAAAGCTTCCGGCAACGCAAGAGCCGCTGTTAGTAGACTGCGAAAATCGCGGAAAGCGGAGCGGAAAGGCAGTTGCTTTAAGCTCTGCTCAAGCTGTTCCGGCTTGTCGCTTTGAAATGCCGTTAGCGCGGCCCTTACCAAAGCCAAATGCCTTATGAATAGCGAATCCTTGGGCAGTGCAGATTCAAGCTCGGGTTTTTCGGTAAGTATCAACAAGCCTAGCAAACTGGCAAGATCAGGATACTGTTCGTCCAGCTGTTGCGTGGATAATTGACCCAGGCAGGCTTTTACCTTGGCAATATTGTTGGTTTGCAACAGCCAAGCAATATAGCAGTCATAGGCTTGATAGGGAGCTTCTGCATTCTGCGCATAATTATCCCATAACACCACCGCCTCTTTGACCATGTTTTTTTCTGCAAACGACAAAGCCCTGCGCAAGTAACACTGAGCCAATGCCTGCTGCCAATCTTTATTATCGGCCTGTTTTAATAATTGCTTGTACAGTTCAATGGCTTCCTTATACTGCCCGGCGTTTTGCCTGGCTAGCGCCTTATCAGCAATAAGCGCAGGCTCGGCGTTTGCGAGCATAGCCTTGATAGGTGTTTTTTTATTCATGAAAAACATTTACAGTATGGAATAGAGGGAAAGTGGACTTTATTTTAAAAGACTTAAAAACACTATTGTACTGTTTACTTAGCCAGCCAAGCCTTCCCAAGGCGTGTACAAGCCATCGACATCAACTCCGAACATGTCCAAGACCCGGCCGACGGTTTCATCAACCATGGCCGCGAGTGAATCCGATTTGCTGTAAAAAGCAGGCATAGGTGGAAACATAATGCCGCCCATTTCCGTCACGCTGGCCATGTTTCGAATATGCACCAGATTTAACGGGGTTTCGCGGGGCATGACCACCAGCCGGCGACGTTCTTTTAAAACCACATCGGCTGACCGTGAGATCAGGTTGTCGCCAAAGCCATGCGCAACCGCCGCCAGGGTTTTCATCGAACACGGCGCGATAATCATGCCTGCTGTCTTGAATCCACCGCTGGAAATACTCGCCGCGATATCATTAATGCCATGCGTCACATCGGCCAACGCAACCAGTTCGGCGCGCGTCATATCCATTTCATGCTTTAAATTGACCACACCGGCCGAAGAAATGACCAAATGAGTTTCCCAACGCTCCTGAGCCTGCAAAACTTGCAGCATTCTTACCCCATAAACCGCGCCGGTTGCCCCAGTCATCGCAATGATTAATCGTTTTTTTTGCTTCATTATTGTATCGTTTAGCTGCTAATTTTTTACGTTGGAACATAGATAACGCAGATTAGACGGAAAACACTGATAAGCCTATTGCTCTTATTTATTCAGTGTAAACCGTCTTAATCCACGTCATTCATGTTCTATTTTTTTAACAGGGAAACACTACTCCCCTGCCCTGACATCGAACTCAATCTTCCAGCGACCGCTGTCTTTTTGGGATATGGCTTGCAACTCCAGCGTACCGACTTCAGTGACCGCTGCACATAAATGCACCGGCACGACTTCACCGGGTCTTCTGGACTCTTCCGGCAAGGTAATTTCAATTTCATCCAGTTCGGACAGCTCTTCGTTGGTCCAGTAATCCAGTCGGGTTCCGACCTTATCCTCACGTCGGGTATTGGACGCAAAAAAACGAAATCGAACCGGCTCACCGATCACCAGACCGAATTCATCATCCGGCAATTCCTGTTGAGTGCCTTCTTCCATGCCGAACGGGGCGATGCACAAGGCTTGAATTTCCGGGGCCATGCCCGGCACCGCAAGCATGGCGCTTTCTATGCCAACATAGTACGAAGCCGCCGTGCCCCCTTTAATGCGCACACCCTTGCCTTTACGAACAAAACCATAGTAAGCAGCGCCTCGGGCGACCGCCAGATCAAGGTCTGCACCCGCCAATAATCTGGCCTCGGGGGCTTGTTCAGCGCTTAACCATGAATTTAACACCGCCATTAAACGCTCGGCCAAGGCCTCGGCTTTTAACACACCGCCATTAAACAACACAGCCGTGGGATGCAAGAAACTCGCGTGTTCAGGTAAATTGATGTCGTCAAGCTCGTCGGTAGCGCCTTGTTGCTTGGTCAGGAACGCCGCCAGATGCCGGGTAATGCCCGCATCCTGGGCATACGGCAAGCCAGCGGTTCTTAGGCCGGTTCGGGGACGACTGACCGGCAGCTCACTGATGGCCACCTTAGGCAGGAAACCGTCAATCAGCACTCGATTGACTTCTTCACGGGTCAATTCGGTGCGCAAAGTACCGCCAATCAGCGATGAACCTCTACTGGCGACCACCAATGGCATCGTATCCAGCTCGGAATTATTGAAGATCTTTTCCTTGGCATCGCGACAACCATGGGTCAGCGCCTGAATCTGCCAGGGTTCCAATCGTTTGCCATCCTGCTCCAGCTTGGCTTTAACGGTATAGGCCAAGGCCAAATCCATATTATCGCCACCCAAAAGAATATGATCGCCAACCGCCACCCGGGTCAGTTCGAGATTACCGTCTTGTTGCGTAACCGCTATCAAGGATAAATCGGTGGTACCTCCGCCGACATCAATGACCAGGATAATATCGCCCACCTCGGCATGTTTGCGCCAGTCGCCGTGGCTTTTCTCTATCCAGCTGTACAAGGCGGCCTGCGGCTCTTCCAGCAGAATAGCCTGACCGAGTCCTACGGCACGCGCAGCCTCAACCGTTAACTCCCTCGCTGCCGGATCAAATGAAGCCGGCACGGTAATTACGACATCCTGTTGCGCTAGCGGCGCATCGGGATGCTGACTTTGCCAAGCATCTCGCATATGCTGCAGATAAGCGCTCGTTGCCTGAAACGGCGAGACACGTTCGATTTCGTCTGGAGAATCAACCGGTAAAATAGCCGCCTTGCAATCCACACCCGCATGACATAACCAGCTTTTGGCGCTGGCAACCAAGCGTATCGGAGTTTTGCTGCCCAGACTACGGGCGATTTCACCAACCAAATACTCCGGTTTTGCAGTCCAGGGTAACGAAGTAGAACCTTCTGCAAGTTCGTCTTCATGAGCCTGATATAAAAATGACGGCAACTGCGTTTTTTCCTCTACCGAACCGGGTGATGTCAGTTGCGGTATTGCCATAACGTGCGACAAGAATTGCTCGTCGTCGATATCACCTAATTCAGCATAGGATAAAACGCAATGCGTCGTCCCCAAATCGATACCCACTGAATATCGCGTGCCGTTTTGCGAATCCTCATCGATAATGCCTTGATCCGCTTGGTTTTCAGTCATGTCAACCTTACCCTGTTGCATGTGATCGGCCCAGTCACTCATAACTCCACCTCTGCAGGCGCTACAATAGCGGCATTATGCGACAAAGTCAGTTTTGGCAGTCTGATACTGGTCACTTGCCAGCCCTTGTGAACCAGGGTGCCGGTAAAAGGCGCAGTACCGATAATATTACCTGTTAAGCGCACCGTCGCCGCGTCAAAACCTTGCGGCAAAGTGATCTTGCTGCCTTCCTGCTCGTTACGGACGACGGCTAAGGTAAAATGTTCATTAAGCGCTTTATTACAGCCTTCATGCACGACGCGGGCTGCATTACCAATATCCGCATCGCTGAACGCCGTAATATCCTCTTTAATAAAATCGATAAAACGCGCTTCTTGTTGCAGCAAACCCAGCAATTGCAAGGCGGCATCAGGAGTCGCCTCTTTTAAAACCACAGGTTCCTTTGCGGGCGCATGAACCAGCTTTTCAACTTCGACGATTTTCTCGACAATCCTTACTACCGGCTCAGGCGCTGGGGCCGCTTGAAAATTTACCGGTTTTTTCCTGCAACGCATCAGACTAACCAGCATGGTCAGCAATAACATGATAAGTATCAGCGATAACAGGGCGACAGTACCCGCCAAACAAACATGCCATAAATCAAATGTGGTAGGTTTCAAGGATAAATCGATTACATAATTATTCATGATATGAGTCTCTTAGAGTTGTTGTTATTGACCCGACTTTCGGGCCGCTTCATCAAACATCATACCTTGCAGGACATTACGAGTCGTCTGCATACGCATCTGTTTTAAATGACGGTCAGCAATAGTACCCGGCACTTTTTCAGTCAGATATATTTCACGCATCTGGGTTAAAACCGATTCACATTGTTTAATAATTGCCTCTGTCGCTTTACGACTTTCCTGCTGATGATACGCAGGCTTTTGCATTTCAGCAGCCACACACTTTTTATATTGATATTGGGTATCCTGAATTTTCTTAATTGTGCCGTCAGAAAGGGTCGTGTTATGCCATTCATTTTTCGCATCATCGGCAAAAGCCGTTGCCGATAACAATAGAACAGTTAAGAAAAGAATCTTTTTCATGGTATTTCCCGGTATTAATAAATGAAATTCTGAAGGATTGATTTTACTCGAACTGACCAAAAATCAATAACATTTGTCTTGTAGCAGCGGTCGACATTAAAGTTGATCCCATTTCTTCTGTTATCGCCAATTTCATAAATTGTTATTATTGCGCCGCAGGCATTAAAGCGAGCTGGCATTGATCAGTTTATACCTCACGCGGTCACGCCTGCCTCCCAGCCGCAGCCAACAGAACAGCAAACACTTGGCTGCCACACACATGATTTCAGGCAATTCGCGGCTCAAATAGCAGTTCATTGCCGGTCGAAAATAGCTCTTCGGGATTGGTATCGAAAGAACTACTGAGCGACCAGGAGTGCGCCACGCCGCCGATCAACCGGTTCCAAAAATGCCATGTAAACCAGAACTCACGATAAGGCTGGATACGGACTTCAGAATAGGCAGACAAGATTTAGAAATTTATTAATTAGAATTTGTTCATCCTAACCACGGAGAATAGGGCTGTTTCAAGCAGTATGCAACGGCTGAACATTTTCAATCAACCGTTACACACACGCTTAAAACACAACACCTTTAAGCCTTTATCCTCCACATCAAGATAAGCTTCCGGCGGTTTTATTTCTTCGTCTAACTGATAATTCGGCGCACATTCGGCCAGATGATTAATTAAAAAATCACGCCCTAATTCTGGCGCATTTAAACACAATAACAGCCTGCTATTGGCTGCCATAAATTCATCTAAATGACGGCATATTTTAGGATAATCTTTGATGATGTCGACACTGCCCTTTTGCAAAGTCGGTGGATCGCAGATCAATAGATCAAAGGGGCCGCGTTTTTTAAATCGACTGAACGATTTGAAGATATTTAATTTTTCAAAACGTACCGCTTCAAGTGATTGCTGATTTAATCGATGATTTTCTCGTCCAACAGTTAACGCAGAGCTACTCATATCCACATTTAAGACTGACTTCGCTTGACCCGCAATAGCCGCTACAGAAAAACCACAAGTGTAAGCAAACAAATTAAGCACTCGCTGATCTTTGCTATGCGCCTGCACCCACTGCCGTCCATTTTTCATATCCAAAAATAAGCCAGTATTTTTAGCTTGTCCCAATCGAAGATAAAACTTAAGGTCTTGTTCCTGAATCACCAGCTGATCAATCACCTCACCACGAATCACATCCACAGGACCGGCTAATTGATACCGAAGCTGTAACTGCACACTTTTACAATGAGGTATAAGCGCCAGTAATTCGTCAGCAACGCGCTCAACATCTTCGCGTTTTTCTGATGCAAACAAAGTGATTAAAGCCACAGGAGGCAACCAATCGACAGTCACATGGTTTAAACCCGGATAAGCACGTCCACGCCCATGAAATAATCGCTGTGCTTGTAAAAGGTCTCCTGGGGTTGAGGGAAGATGGAGGTATTTAGACAGGTGAGATAAAGCAGACAAAACAGATTCTCTGGATTAATAGAGTCGCCAGTATATTACATTTACCCTTAGCATTGCTCAAAACCCAGGTCGGATGTGCAACCCTTTATCGAGTATTTTATAGAATTGCACGAAGTCAGCGTTTACATCATGGGCAGAAGAAGCTTATATCGCCAGTCATTTACGGCATATATTGCCTTCGCGCAAGTCAAACCGCTCAACACTTACTTCATATTTAGTGGTTTGCCGACAAGACTACTGGGTATTTATGGATTGTTTCCTAATTGGCTACATTAAATTCATAATCTATTCATATACATCAGGCAAGGCGTTAAAGAATCAGTTTGAATCAAGCTGTCTGTGCGTAGTGCCGGACTATAAAAACACCCAGTTAGAAAACCAAGCGGCTTGGCCTTTATAGCGTTGCTTTTTATCCAGAAGATTCCAGACTACTGCATTTCTAATCAGAAAACGTTTACCAGTGCTAGAAATACGAATACCCTCATAATGATGATATAGCCATTCTCCGTCACTTCAGCTAGCAAGCGTTCACGTTCAGCCTGATTAACCGGTTCCGCAGATAACCTGGCCGATTGTGACTATCCATTTCGTGCCGGAAATAATTCCGGATAGCTGCCGTTCAAAATCAGCTATATTAAAGTAAGTCCATCGACCGGACGACCTTAATCTGCCATAGAACTCAGATTGACGAATGACAGCAAACCGATACATAGCCGCCAGTCGATTTTACTTGGCCAACTTGCACCAGCGGATATTGTCCTACTGTAATTCATGACTCACAACTGTAACTAACAAGCATAGTCAGTTGTGATACCCTCGTTAAAAATACGATTTAAATTTATTGCATAAAAAATATCGGCAAAAAACATAACTGGAATGTTAACAACCATCTTAAAGGATCATGTTGCATTTTGGGAAAAATGCACGATTTAAGGGATAAAATAGCCAAACTTATTGTGAGATAGGGACGGAAAATTACAGAGCTTTTTAAAGCTGGCTGTGCTGCATTTGATTAGTAACCGAAAGCTTTAAAGTAACTCTTTTTTAGGTGATGTGCAGTTTGATCAAAGCGTGAATGGGTAAAGTTGGGTGAGGGTTTTTGACTCGCCCTGGGCAGGTTTGTGCCGATGAATTTTGAGGTTATGAATCGGGCCACAAAGGGCCGATTTTTGTTTCACAATGGGATCGGGTGAGCGTGGCAAACGTTCGGTGAGCGCAGAAAGAGTGAAAAATGGCGCTGGTGATAATGGATTTAAGGTGGGATACTTCGATTGAGGCGGTTGAATTTCCTATCCGTGCAGATGCGTTGGTCAGGGCCGCGGATGAGGCCATGTATGTCGCCAAACGTAATGGCGGCAGCTGTTACGTCTTTGCCGGCGACAACCGTTAACCGGCGCGCATCCGGTTTGCCGGGTTCGGCAGCCGGCGGATGATGGCTTCATTGGCCCAGCGAGGCCGTCTCAATCAGTGCGGCCGAGAGCCTGCCGCGCACCGCAAAATCCCAGCTGCCTTGGTATTCCACATCGTCGATCAGCCAGTTTTTCCCGGAACGGACCAGTAGAAAACGGTCATTCCAGGACTGGATTATTTTGCCTGTCGCCGGATCGGTGTAGATGTATTTGATACGCACTGTCGCGGTATCGGCGGATTCGGTCACGGCTTCGACTTCGCCCCTCGTTGCACCCTCGAAAAGGCTCGAGAAAATATCGCCGTCAACCATCGGTGGCTTGTCGGACGGGAATCGGACCTTGTATTCCTGCTGTCCGCGCAGTGCGTCCTCGAGCAACCCGTTAAGCCGCGAGCTCAGGTGGGGCGCCAGCGACCGAGCCTGGTTGGTGTCGGGAAGGCCACGGAAATGTTGCGCCTGATAAGCCTGCAGGAACGCCACCACGCTTTTTCCTGCAGAAGCCCCCTCAGCGCCCGACATGTTTTGATCCAGATCTGTACAGGCGCAGAGCACCGCCAGCAGCAAACTGAACGCAAGGATTTTCATAACGGTGTTTTTCTGGACTGACTGATACGCTTCAGTACTTCGCCTTGGCTCGCATATCGCGAGCACAGGGCTTTCTGGTCAGCGTCGAGTTCGAGGCACCCCATACGTTTTACAGCGCTATTGATCTGCTCCCAGCGATCATCGTCGTAGGGTTCCTCGCCCGCCCAGTGATTGCATATCACGGCACGCCGGATGAACTCGCTGACATCGGGTGGCATTCCCTCACGCAGCGCTTTTAACGCAGGCGGATCTTCGGTAACGGGGATATCTGCTTGAACCGCTGCAGTCGTTGGAGTTGCCGGATCGGACGTTCCCGTCTGGCCGGGAGGCATTTCCTTTGAAGCGGGGGCGCGTATGTCGGTTTTTACGGGGTCTGCCGGTGCAGGTGATTGATCAGGCTGCTGGCTGCAGGCCGCCATAAGGCAAGCCAGCGTGAGCAGTGCAGTCTTGTGCTGGGAGTAGTAGGGGTGGCGCATCGGATTTAAAACCTTCAGTTCAGGGGGAAGTGCAACTAATAAACAAGTAATTTCATTTATGATTTTTTACATAGTTTGACTGGCATCTCAGCAGTTTATTGTACAAAGCCCCATCCTAATTGGAGTTTTCACACTAAACCATGCAAATTATTTACCCATTATATGAATGGCTAAGTTACAACTTGATGAAAAAAGTCAGCAATTAACATCCGTTATTTTATCAGTAAATACGACTATATCTGAAGTGACGCTACCACAAATAAACCTGACTGAGACTATTCAGTGATAAATGGTACGCAATGCGCACCTGAACTGTCCAACTTTAAAGCATTGAGAAATATATAATTAAGCTTGCTAAGCTATGCTTTATCCATTTACGTAAAATAATTGTCCACGACCATCCTACATCGGCATCACGTTACCCAATTAAATTTCAACTTCTGCTATGGCTGCAACGCCAAATGCCTACTTCGGATCTGCGCTAATTACTGGCGCGAATAATCGCATCTCTGTGTCACGGGTTCCAGTAATCAACAGCGCTGGCGCGGTTACCTATAAAGACCTCACTTTCAAATTTGATGTCTCAAGTGCCGGCGTACTATCTATGTTGGCCTTTAATCCCACTATCACGGCTTCACCATCGCTGATCACCAGTGGTTTTAAGCAGGTAACACAAGGACGGGCGTGGCAACAAGTATACCGTAACCGGTCCCAGCGTGATCTCGGGGACCACGCGAACTGCCTGGTCATTGGTGTTTGTTTCTGGCGCAGATGCAACGCAGTTCAGTATGAGCTGGGTCCTCGGCGTGACGGGGTTTGCAACCCCGTTACTCACGTTTTTACCCAGCCTGAACTAAACAGCTATACCTACCTAACGCTAATTTTTTGAATAACGAACCACTTGCAAAATTACCGACGTGAAAATGCAGTAAGTTAATGTCGGCTCCCAAAAAAGCCATTTTTTGAACTGGGTCGAGCGAAAAAAGCTATTTTTGGCTCACTACCCGGTTATTCGTTCATTTTTATCAAAATCAGGGCATGGATGTGCCTTTATTTTCTTAAAGTCCTGCAACTAAAACTTCCTGTGCTGTTTTTAGGTCACCAAAATCATCATTTGATTCGCGGTTAGCGCGAGAATGCCAAACATCAAATGACACATGACTTTAGCATGCCCACGGACACGAACGACTCGACCGCCAAACTCGTCTTTTAACCGTGCATTAACGCGTTCAACTGTGCTACGTTCGTTATAACGCAAGGTTTCTGCGGTCTTATGCCCGCGACCTGCCGGCACCTGTTTCTATGTATAGCTATCCATAGTGGCCGATATTTGACGCTCACTTGTATTGCTTAGCATGTCAATTGGTTAGAAAAATCATAAAATCCCTATTGGGGCTATAGCAATCTGAATGAGGAGCTACATTTTTGGTAGTAGGAGGCAAAGGGCAAAGGGCAAAGGACAATTGACTGATGCTCTGAATCCTCTGAATTTCTTTGTCATGGCATGGGATACTCATGCCATGGCATGTATTTGCAATTCAATCCATAGAACCTCTGAATGCCCTGTAAATAACAAAAAATATTGCCGCCTATTAGCCTTAAACCAATAGGCGCTTCAAATATTGCAATATTGGATAAAAGCCCTATTAAATGTATTTTAAAGATTATAAATATG
>CANNNN010000055.1 GCA_947506075.1 Methylococcaceae bacterium | reverse complement strand
CCGTAATTGGCAAAAGATCCAAGTAGTCCACCTTAATCCAGACAAGATATAAACCAAAAAGAGGCTATCAAGGAGGTAAATATTCAGAGCACAAACCAGAGTAAGATTTAACCGTCGAGGCGACAACTACATTGACAATTTCCGATTCCACCATTAGGACATCCCGGACTCAATTAGGAATGTCGAGGATCAAACCGCTAACGCAGGTTACATTCATCGAGCGTATAAAATACATCTCTTGATTTATTCAACAACGCGATGATTAACAGTTAATCATCGCGTATGATATGAACCTGAAAATGCAAAACTTAAGGAGACAAAAATGATTGAATCTGTATCGTTACCCGTTACCGGCATGAAATGTGGTGGTTGCGAATCGAATGTGACGAATAAATTGAAAGCTATTGATGGCGTAATAGGCATTAAAGCATCAAGCAAAGATAATGAAATCAACATTGAGTTTGATAATGAAACAACCAGTTTGGAGATGATTAAGGATGTTATTGTTGAAGCAGGCTTCACTTTAGTAGAGTAGCAATAAGTTGTTTTAACTTCATCGAAATGTTGTCAACAAAGGTAGGCATTATGAGCATAGAAGATACTTCGGATAACTTGCGGCTATCCATTTTAGGCATGCGTTGCGCAGGATGCATGAGCGCCGTTGAAGGTTCTTTGGCTGATAGGTTTCTGTAACCAATAACGTTGTATTTTCAAATTGTGGCTAGCTGCACCCTGTTGCGGCTTCTGTGCTTCACACAATATAAGGCCTGATCTGCCAGTTTCATTAATTCATTCCAGCCCGGTTTATCACCCACGGATCCTGCCACCCCAATACTGACGGTAATCAACTGGTGCTGTACCAGACCCTTGTACTGGTTTTTTTCGATGGAAATGCGGATGCGTTCGGCTAGTAACAGGGCAACACTACCATCGGTATTGGGAGCGATTATCAGAAACTCTTCACCGCCCAGTCGACAAACGATATCGTTGGCTCGAGAAGCTTCTTTCATTAGTTTGGCTATGTGCGTCAACACCTGATCACCAACACCGTGTCCAAAGGTATCATTGACCGATTTGAAATGATCTAAATCCAGCATCAAAACGCACATCGGGAGCTTGCATCGTTGCGCTGTCGCCCACTCTTGCGCCAGGCGCTCAAGCGCATATCGACGGTTGGGCAAACTGGTCAGGATATCGGTATTAGCCATAATCCTTAGACGGCGGTTGGCTGTCGCCAACTCGGCAGTATAGTGCTGGATGTCTCTGCTTTCTTTTTCTAATTCCTGCTTTAGCACGACAATACGATGACCGGCCCGGATATGAGCCAGAAGCACACGTAAACTAACGGGCTTGGTTAAGTATGCATCGATCCCGGCATCGAGAGCCTCAACCAGAGCATCCTCGCTTTCAGTAGCCCCATACATAATAAAGTAAAGATTCTTCCCAAAGTCCGATATACGGAGCATCTTGCAAAGCACCAAGCCATCTCCGGGTTTCATATTCCCGTTGATAATGACCATTTGAGGTTGACGCTCGATGACATACTGCAATGCTGCTTCACTGTTACAACAGGTTCCTACCCGATGCCCGGCATCGGTAAGCTGATTGGAAAGGCGAGTGAGCATAACCGCGTCATCATCGATCAGCAATAAATCCAATCCTGACAAAATGGCTTCTTCACAGGACACTACAGGTATAGACTGCTGAATGTCAGTATGTACTTCAATCAGCTTCCCCCATTCATGCCATTCTTCGATGACTTGACCTACAAAATCGATCAGGGCGGCTTCAGCCAAATTATGCCGACTTGCCTGTATTGTTAAATCAGTTAACAGATAGGCTTTATAGCCATCATCGGCTAAACAGTAACGCGCAATCTGCCTGGCAAAAATCAGTTGACTGGCAAATCGGGCAATTCGCGTAGTCTCTGTTGTTTCCGGCTCAAGGCTCAGGTTTAGAGCATCCAGAAAGAGTTGCGGCAAACCCCAGTCCTCCAGAAGGATCAAACTCAGCCCTTGATGATCGATGGCAAAATGCTCTCCCTCCACAGTAAGAAGCTGCTCATCCTGCGCCTTGGCAAGACATTCGCCATAGGCTTCGGGCCAAGCGGTTGCAAGCGCAAGGCGACCAATCTCCGAGAGCAATCCAAGTGTAAATGATTCTGCAGGGGAACGGTACGTTCTCGTGTCGTGATAGCCGTGATAGCCACTGCCATGGCCAAAGAATGTGACCAATACGCTGCATAATCAAACCCTGAACAATTGCCGGAACTGTTGTTACCAATTAAAGAAAGACTGAGTGCGAAGTTGCGCGCCGCCTGCATACCCATCATCATCACTGCATCTTGTATGTTGGCGATGGGACGCTGAGCGCCAAAAGCTGCCGAATTGACGAATCGCAATATTCGACCACTTAAGGCGGGATCTATTTTTACCAATTGCGCGACTTGCTGCAAAGTCGCATTATCCTGTTGTACAAGTTTTACAATGGCCAGCGCTGTTCCTGAGGGTGAAGGCAGGCGCTCACTAGCCTTCAGCTCATGGAAATTAAATTCATTGGTCATAGCGTCGAAAACATTCCTTTACAGATAATTAGAGGACAACGTGATAGCTCTTAAGGTGAATTTTGCTACTAATTATCACTGGTTTAGCAACAATTCAAACTGCTCGATCGGCACCGGCTTACTGAACAGATAACCCTGATAAACCGGACAGCCATGCTGTTCCAGAAAGGAGCGTTGAGCTTCCGTCTCCACCCCCTCGGCGATGACCTCCATACCCAGATTATTGGCCATGGCAATTATGGTCTGCACAATGACAGCATCATCCGGATCGCTTGACAGATCGCGCACAAAACTTTGATCAATCTTGAGCTGGTCCAGGGGAAGTTTTTTCAGGCTGGATAGCGATGAATAGCCTGTACCAAAATCATCCATGGAAAAGTGTACACCGATTTCACGGAGAGTGTGCATCTTAAGAATGGTGTCATTAATATCATCGTGAACCAGGCTTTCGGTGAGTTCCAACTTGAGTCTGTCTGGGTTTATCGCGCTCCGGCTTAGTATTTGCCTCACTTGCTGCACAAAGTCTTCCTGATGAAACTGTCTTGCGCTGACGTTGACGGCAAGCTGTAAATGCTGGGTATGCACACTATGTTCCCAGATTTTAAGCTGAGCACACGCAGTCTCCAGCACCCATTGTCCAATGGGCAATATTAAGCCGGTTTCCTCGGCCAGCGGGATAAAATCCGCAGGAGATACCAAGTTACGAACTGGATGTAGCCAGCGGATTAAAACTTCTGCGCCGATGACCCGACGGTTATGGTAAACCTGTGGCTGATAAAAAAGTTTGAATTGATTTTCAACCAAGGCAAGCCGCAAGTCTGCTTCCAGTGCAACACGGGCAGTGATTCTGGCCTGCATTTGCGGATCGAAGAAGCAAAGTGCATTGCGGCCTGAAGCTTTGGCTTGATACATCGCAATATCGGCCTGCTTCAGCAGTTCGTCTACGGATTGCTCATGATCGTTATACAAGATGGCGCCGATGCTAGGTGTACTGTGGTGATTGTGAGTCGAGAGCAAATAAGGCTGGTTGAGAATCGTTAAAATTTTATTGCCTATCGTTTCAGTCTGCGCTGCTGCTTCAATGGCTTGCTCGCTCAAATCTTCGAGCATCACCACAAACTCGTCACCACCCAAACGGGCAACTGTATCGCCTTCACGCAAACAGGCTTCAAGACGTTGTGCAACCTGTTGCAGCAGCAAGTCCCCCATGTCATGACCGAGAGTATCATTTAGCGTCTTGAAATTATCCATATCAATAAATAGCAAAGCGCCTTTTCGTCCGCTGCGATTACTTGAAGCCAAGGCCAGTTTTAACCTATCCTGAAGCAACCGTCGATTAGGAAGGCCCGTGAGGGGATCAAAGAAAGCGAGACGTTCAATTTCATCCGTAGCGGCCTTCTTCTGGGTAATATCGATACAAGAACCGATATAGCCAAGAAACACACCGTCATCGTCATGCCGTGGGACGCCATGATCAATTAGCCAGCGATATTCGCCATCATATCGACGCAGGCGAAATTCCATGCTGAACTCTTGACGAGCCTCAAAGGCATTCATATAAGTCGACTTGCATAACGAATACTCGTCCGGATGTACCGCCTCAGTCCAGCCGCTACCAAGTTCCTGTTCGAGTTTACGCCCTGTGAAATCTAACCAAACCGTATTGAAGTAAGTGCAAAGCGCATCCGGTCCTGACATCCAGACCAAGGCAGAGGTGTTATTGGCCAAGGTGCGAAAACACCTTTCGCTCTCCCGTAACGCTTTCACTACCCTATTTTTCTCGCTAACATAAGTCGCTAGAGAAGTAGCCACCACAGTGAGAATCAACAGATAGAGCCAGAAGTTGGTCAGCTGCGTTCTGGCAAGATCATCACCGAAGTATCCAATACTCTGACTTGCGCCCATCAATGCTTGAATCGCCGTCATCATCAAGGCAATCGACACACCCTGTAATCCTAAGCGAATAGCTACTACGGATAGCAACAGGAACATCATGAAACCATTTGAGTACTGACCAACGATGTCGTGAAACCATCCCAAAAAAATCACTTGCCCAGATAGAAACGTTAAACCAAGAATCAGTATAACTTCAATCAGCCGGATCGACTTTAACCAGTCTTTGGGTATCTGTTGCCACGCAAGCATCAATGGGGTAACTAGAAAAATACCCAGCAAATCAGCCATCCACCAATGTAATGCCGTATGTTCCCATAATTTAGCATCAATCATCCCAGCCATCATAAGTAATGTGGGACAAACGGCGGCTCCTATAAAAGCAATCAGTGGTGCAGCCACAAACGCTAAAAGAAGAAAATCCTGTAGATGATCTAACGTAACATCAAAGTTGCTCCAGCGCGTGAGTAACCACCAGCCACACACTACCTCTAGCGTATTGGTCAACGCAATGGGAATTGAGAGAAACAAGGGATCACCAAAGCTACTACTTGTCAGAAGAGTCCCAAGAAAAATACCCGGCACATTGCACCAGCCACCCAGCAGAAGCACTGCCAACGCAAAGCCCCCGGAAGGCCACCACAAAGTGACCATGCCATGGTGATCCGCAAACAACATGCCGGACTTGGAGAGCAACAGATAGACAACGGCAATCGTCATGTTTAACAACAAGAAACGGAGATTAAATCGTACCGAGGGCATTCCAACAAAATTGATAGTGGTGATATTCAAGGCGCACTTAGTTCCAGATAAAATATTCGAGGAGTTTATTGGTTTATGGGGTGCTCGTAACTATAACCGATTTACATCACACTTAACTTTGAATTATTTGTAATGACAATTCGCCGCAGGTCAGAGATAAATTTACTGGAAAATATTGGTCATTAACAACCACCTCAAATAGGACAGACTGCAATAAACGGCTCTCTTATGCTGTCATATAACACCGCAATCGCCTCCTCACAGCTGATTACATTTTCGGTGTGATTAAGAATATAGTCAGCCAATCGCTCAATGGCCTGCCAATGACTAGGTGAATTTACAAACTGAAAGGCCTTGTCAAACAGCTCAGCCATTTTTTCTTTATGTCGACTTCGGGCCGCGATAAAGATATTCAGATATTCAAAAACCTTGTTAAGATCCGACGTGCCGCCGTAATTATGCAGGGCATTAATGTTGACGAGTTGCGCATTAAACTGCTCGTTGTCACGAAGGGCTACGTATTTTGCTTCGGCTAAAGGCCCGATTAGCAAATTGATCATATCTGCTTCAAAAGCGGTCTTATACGCGTCTTGTTCGGCTGCTGAAAAGTAATGGACACTTTCAATCAATGCAACTGGCAGGCTGTGAATCAGTAAGCCGCCTTCTACGGCTGCGGATAAATTACCATAATCCAAAGACCGGGAGTTTAAATGGCTGTCTGTTAAGGTATCTAAAGCCTTGATGGCGATCTGAAAATGCACCGGGGGCAACTGTTTTTGTTTATTGTAAAGGTAAATACCGGCAGCGTGACCCGCTTCATGGAAAGCGGTCTGTCTGATCAAATCGTAATCATTAATAGGGTGTGATATTTCAGTTTGATAATTTCGTTTCATGATTCCGTCCGTAGATAAAAAGATGCGGTCAGGGCTGCTGACCGCATTAAACTGGAAGGATATAGCATTTCAACTCTCATCTCTTTAGGTAGGAGAAAATACAAGAGTTGCGGTATTCTATTGACTAAAGCCAGCCTTGAAAATGTGACATATTGACGCGCGACAATATGTCGCTACAAATGGCATGATAAATGCTTAATATTAATTATTTGTGCTCTGTAAATAGCAGGAAAATGGCGTGACAACAGGGTTTAAAAAAGCCAACAGCCGAACTATTTTGGCATTTCACACGAAAAAACAGGGCATATGACACATAAACCTGCTTTTGGCTGACCAGGTGACTTTTAAGCAAACATAGGATTTAATATGAACTGATCATAACGTCATTCATTTATAGGCTACAATAAGTCGCGTTGGGATGAAAAGAGGAGCCCAATTACTGCCTGTGTTTAACAGCAATACTTTTGAATCCTCACCCTTACTTTTTTATACTGTAAACCTTTTGCCGAAATGGAATTTGATCTCGCATTTACCACCTCTACTCTAGTCGCCTTTACCATGGGACTGTTCAGTAGCATGCACTGCATTGGTATGTGCGGCTCAATAATCGGGACCTTAACTTTAAGCCTCAATCCAGACATACGGAACAACAAAAGCAGATTAATTCCCTTTGTATTTAATTACAACTTTGGCCGCATTACCAGTTACACGCTGGCAGGGGCTTTAGCGGGCGTCATTGAAGTATTGATTACCCTGCCGATAGGAGAAATCACAGGCCATAGATTGCTGCAATTATTATCCGCAGTTGTCATGACCGGCTCAGGACTTTATATTGCAGGATGGTTTCCCCGCTTTGCCTATATTGAAAAAATCGGAGTGCGCTTCTGGAAAACTATCGAACCCTGGGGGCGTAAACTGATCCCGGTAAAAAATCGCACCCAGGCCTATCTTTTTGGCATGGTGTGGGGATGGCTGCCGTGCGGTTTGGTCTACTCGGCTTTGGCGCTCGCCGCGACAACTGGAAACATCAGCCAAAGCGCATTAACTATGCTATTTTTCGGCCTAGGGACTTTACCGGCAGTCATGGGCGTTGGCATAATGACCAGCTTATTGACAAAGTTGTCCAGAATGCAGCGATTCAAACAGGCTATCGGCCTGTTCATGATTGCACTAGCCTTGCTGGCAGCACTGCCCTGGATTAATCCCTTGGCGATTACAATACACGCAGCACTACATTGAACAGTAACTATGGCTAATATTAAGCTTCATCAGTACTTTCTAAGGTCCGTATTAACCGATCTGCCAGATAGACCGCCTTATCAACTTTATCTGCCATTACTTGCCTAGTTAATAGATGGTTATCTGCTGCAACGACTAACCCTTGCAGAATTTGCCCGGCGTAATAGCTCTTTAAATAATCTCGGTAGCCTGCCTGGTCTTGAAAGTCTGATTGTGATTTCATAGTGTGAATAATTAAAGTTAGCCGTAACAAAAAACATCAACGCCCCTCATCTTTATGCATAGCCTGCAGCGATAAACCACCAAGCCCGTCCACATTTGTATCAGCAATCGATGTTCCTGGCGATACAGAGCCGAAACCTTCGCTCAGATTGATTTTTAATTTTAGATTATTAGGCGAGTCAGAGTTTTGCAGCGCATCTTCCAGAGAAATCGTACCTTCCTTAAATAATTTTAACAAATGACTGTCAAAAGTCTGCATGCCAGCATGTTCTGATTTTTCCATGACTTCCTTAATGCCATGTATATCGCCTTTATGGATTAAATCTCGAATCAGCTGTGTATCCAATAAAACTTCAAACGCGGCAGTTCGTTTTCCTTCAAATGTGGGCAGCAGTCTCTGCGAGACAAAAGCTTTCAGATTAAGCGACAAATCCAGTAATAATTGATTGCGGCGATCTTCCGGAAAGAAATTTATGATTCTGTCTAGCGCCTGATTAGCGTTATTGGCATGCAGCGTTGACATACATAAATGCCCTGTCTCTGCAAATGCCAGCGCATGCTCCATGGTCTCCCGTGATCGGATTTCACCGATCAAAATGACATCGGGTGCCTGTCGCAGGGTATTTTTGAGCGCATCTTCATAACTCAAGGTATCTACCCCGACTTCTCGCTGGTTGACCAGCGATTTCTTGTGCGGATGAAGAAACTCAATAGGATCTTCAATAGTGATAATATGACCTGCAGCATGAGTGTTGCGATAGTCTATCAACGCCGCCAACGAAGTTGATTTTCCCGAACCCGTTGCGCCGATAAACAATATCAGTCCGCGTTTTTCCATGATGGATTTCTTCAGTATGGATGGCAACCCCAAGTCATCAACATTAGGAATATCCAGCTTGATGTTGCGAATCACCAGGGCAAAACTGTTACGCTGCTTAAAAATATTGACCCTGAACCGGCCAATTTCAGGGTCTGAAATAGCCAGGTTCATTTCAAGAACATGCTCAAATACTTGTTGCTGCTCTTCATCCATCAGACTGTAAGCGATAGCTTTTAGTCGCGCAGGAGTCAACTTAACGTCCTCCAACGACTCCAGAATACCTTGAAATTTGGCAGTTGGCGGCGCACCTATAGTTAAATAAAGGTCGGAGCCATCATTTTTGACGAGGGCATTTAAATAGTCTTTTAATTCCATAGCGTAGCGATTTAGTTTGGGTTTATTACTGACGTATCCTAAAAAGCAGCATCACACCACAGAGTCACAGAGCTCACAGAGAATCAACGCATTAGAACCTATCAATAGCTCACCCAGTGGGTGTAGGGATATTTTTTACAAAGCAATGATTTTACTCTGTGCTCTTCGTGTCTCTGGGGGGAGCTGAGGTTTTTAAGATGAATTAAAGCGCACTCACCTTCCCCTAAAAATTGTTGACTACTACTTTTCCGCCCGACATCACCAAATCCGGATATTCCAGCATTTTAAAAGCCTGAGTAGGGTCGCCTTTCACCGCAATCATATCAGCCGGCGCGCCGGATTGAAGGGTGCCCAGCAACGGGATATTTAAATACTGACCTGATTTTGATGTTGCGCTACGCAAGACATCGATAGCCTGCATATTTGCCATGTGCAGCATAGCCATAAGCTCGTGAGCATCAATACCCCAGGGAATATCGGGGTGCGCAATTTCTGCGCCGTATAAGACGTCCCCGCCCAGTTTCGACCAAATATGGGTATTTTGAGCAATACCAGAACACTTTGATAAGGTGTCCAGTGTCGTGACTATTTTTACATTTTTCTCTACTGCTCTTTTTAACAAGACCTCAGGAATCAAGTCACAAGGCATGTGAGTCCATTCATCGACACCGGCAGCAACGGCAATCTTTGCACCAGTTGCCTCACCTAGATGCGCGGTCACTTTACGACTTTGTTTATGCGCTTCATCAACTATCGCTCGAACAATGGCTTCCGACAATAACGGCCAGGTTTTTTTTATAGGCACAGTCTTGTGCTGGTGACTTTGATGTTCGGCCTCAGACTGATGATGGTGATGGCCTGAAGCCCAAGGTGCGCCGACTTCACCGCCGGGTTCCAGCGCAATCTTGATTACAGCCGCGCCACCGTCAATAAGAGTGCGGACGGTCTCTCTTGCTTGTTGTTCTGAAGATACCGCTATTGCTATATTTTCAGCCCCCATACCTGGAATCGGATAACCGTCCACAGCGGTAATAATCGGCCCGGAAGTCATTACGCGCAAGCTGCCGTCACCGCCATAAGGCTGGTGCAAAGGTCCGCCGACATCTCGAAGCGTGGTAATACCATGCTTTAGAACCGTATCAACTGGAATATGTTGATAGCCCAGATGCGCATGTAATTCGATAAAGCCGGGCAACAGGGTTGCATCACCCAAATCAATGACCTTTGCATCGCTGGACTTGAAAGCTTCGCGAGTATCGATACGGGTGACAATACCGCCGGTCACTAATACCGACGTATTGGTTCTGATGCTGTTGCCATCAAAAACGCGCGCGGCATGAATAAGCAAAGGTATTTGCTCGGATTCTTGAGCAATAGCCAGAGATGAGACAATAGCTAAAAATACAAAAAACTTGATTTGACAGATTAATCGCAAGGGAATTTTCATTAGGAGGGAATGTTATTGTTGGTAAATTGATTTGGCGAGAATCTTCTGTTCGATATTCAAACCAATGCCTGTTGGTTTGAATGACAAGCCGAGAATGTTAACAACTTAGCGGTTTGATTCCCATGCTACTTCCTATGGAAAAGGGAACCTTTCGTATGCCAAACGTAAAAAGCAGTTGCCCAACACCAAGCTTTTCAGGGTAAAACTTTTATACGCTTTTTAAGCAACTTCAAATCGTACTCAGAAAATGACCGCTGGTAGCGTAGCCTGACAAAAATCAGGGTAATCTCATCAATCAGATCGCCAAGCTCCGGCTGCTGTATCTTGGCCCGGACTGCAAAGTCATTAGCGCCTTCGCCCAATCCGATAATCACCCCAGCTTTTGCCATTTTTTGACAAAACTGCCGATACAACGCAACAGTCGGATCTTCGGGTTTGTGAAGATTCCTTAATAACAAGACAGCCAATAACAGCATCGCCAGACCAATTGAGGCTACCACCCAAAACACAACTTCAACCAGATTGACTATACCCATTGATGAGAACAGGAACGCCTGATTTTCTGTGCCATACCGGACTATCCTGCGTTGCCATTGGTAATCCAGATTATCCCAGAGCTGTTCAGCTTGCTTTAATCTCAAGGAATTGTCTTGCTGATTCGCAGCCATAGGCGTCAAACTGACTGTACCGGTCTCGACCTGTTTTTGGACATTAATATCCTGTTCGATCCGGTCAGGCGCAATCGCAGTAGTCGGATCGACCCTGATCCAGCCCTTCCCATCAAGCCAGACTTCCGCCCAGGCATGGGCGTTGGCTTGCCTGATTTCCAGAAACTGGCCGACCGCATTGAGTTCCCCACCCTGATAGCCGCCCACTACCCGCGCCGGAATATCGGCAGCTCGCATTAGATAAACAAACGCCGTCGCATAATGGTTGCAAAAACCGGTTTTGGTTTCAAACAGGAAACTCTCAATAGGATTGTTCGGCATCAACGGCGGCTGCAAGCTGTAGCGAAAATGTTGCTGACGGAAATAGTCCAGCACTTGTTGAATAAACAGCTCCGGCTTAGCCTCAAATCCCTGCAGCTGTTTAACCAACTCGACGATACGCTGGGAAGGCGCTCCGGGCAGTTGCAGATTTTCCCGGTATTCGGTTTTGGTGATGTAACCGGTATTGTAGTGCGGGTACGAAACCAAGGAATACTCCGCCGCCGCACCGGATTTATG
>CANNNN010000054.1 GCA_947506075.1 Methylococcaceae bacterium | reverse complement strand
CGATCAGTAGTGACAGTGGTGAGGTGGACGATGGTTGGCAACTGGCATTGCGTGGCGAAGTGCTCAGGGCGAAAGTAAGCGTCAACAGTCTTCTGGTGGAAAAGGACATGACCATAAGAGATGTTATGCGCTTAAAGAAAGGCGATGTAATACCTATTGATATGCCGGATACGGTGATTCTTAAAGCGGAAGGCATTCCGGTATTTGAAGGCAAGGTCGGTATATCGGATGGTAATTATGCGATTCAGATTATTGATAAGGTAAGCTCTTGAACCAAACCGGTGAGCAGTTGGGTTTGTTTTTGATAGCGCTGAATAATGAAAGCTTAACTAAATTTGGAAAATAAATGAGTGTATATTTAAACATAAAGGAGGAGTACATAGATGAGCGATGATTTTGACGCTGCTGCTTTTCCGGAATTTGATGATCAGCCTGAAGGTGAAAAATCTTCTTCAGCCTTAGGTGATGAAGTTAATCTGGATGTTATTTTAGATGTGCCCGTGACTATTTCCATGGAAATTGGCCGGACCCAGATTAATATCAGAAATCTTTTACAGTTAAATCAAGGCTCGGTTGTTGAGTTGGAGCGCTTTGCCGGCGAGCCACTGGATGTATTGGTAAATGGTACCTTGATTGCTCACGGTGAAGTGGTAGTGATCAACGATAAGTTCGGCATCCGCTTGACCGATGTAATAAGTCCGTCGGAACGGGTTAAAAGATTAGCCTGATGCGAGCAAAAATAGTTGTCGCGTGTCTGTCCGTTGGGTGGCTTTCTGACTGCTTT
This sequence comes from Methylococcaceae bacterium, assembly GCA_947506075.1. Classification (GTDB taxonomy): domain Bacteria; phylum Pseudomonadota; class Gammaproteobacteria; order Methylococcales; family Methylomonadaceae; genus Methylobacter_A. The sequence goes on along the minus strand of CANNNN010000054.1, from coordinate 10,741 downwards.
GCGGCGGCTGTCGATCTGCCAAAACAGACAGCCAGGACGGTTACGTCCGGGGATATGCTGCATTGGAGTATTGGCTTGTTGGTGGTCCTGGGTGTTTTTTTTTTCTGTGTCTGGGGTGTGCGTAAAATAGGCGGAATTACTGTTAACGGTGCAGAGAAAATGCGTGTGGTCGGCGGACTTTCGTTGGGCATACGGGAAAAAGTCGTTTTATTGCAAGTCGGCAAAAAACAACTCGTGTTGGGTGTGACGCCAGGACGGATAGATACTTTGCATGTGCTGGAGGGTGACGATTGTTTGCACAGTGAGCTAAGCCCCGTTGACCATAGCTTTGCGCAGCACTTGATGCGAGTGATGAAGGGACGTTCCGATGTATAAAAACATTTGGCTTCAGTTATTGGCGATAGGCATGGCTGTGTTGCTGATCGAAACGCCCGCTTATGCGGCCGCAGGGATTGAGGCCGTCACGGTGACTACCGGTAAGCAAGGTGGGCAGACTTATACGGTGACGATACAGATTCTGGCGTTAATGACCCTGCTCACCGTGTTGCCGGCCTTATTGCTGACCATGACCTCCTTTACCCGGATCATGATAGTGCTGAGTTTACTGCGGACGGCTTTGGGCACCGGGCAGGCACCCAGTAATCAGGTGTTATTGGGCTTGTCCCTGTTTTTGACTATTTTCATCATGATGCCGGTTTTTGAAAAGGTGAATACAGAAGCCGTTCAGCCTTATCTGGAAGAGAAAATCGATGTTACGGTCGCGATTGAAAAGGCCTCCGAGCCCTTCAGGCAATTTATGCTAAAACAAACACGGGAAGCTGATCTGGAATTATTTATCCGGATTTCCGGTAATCCAGAGATTCAGTCGGCTGAAAACGTGCCGTTTTCTTTATTATTGCCGGCTTTTGTAACAAGTGAGCTGAAAACAGCATTTCAAATTGGCTTTCTGATTTTCCTGCCGTTTTTAGTTATCGATCTGGTGGTTGCCAGCGTATTGATGTCGATGGGCATGATGATGCTGTCACCGATGATTATTTCTTTGCCCTTTAAAATAATGTTGTTTGTCCTTGCCGATGGTTGGTCTTTGATTATGGAAATGCTGGCGGCAAGTTTTTATGTCAGTTGATAGCGAGGCTAGATAACATGGTACCTGAAACTGTTTACATGGTTGGACAGGAGGCTATGATTGTTGCGATCAAGCTGACTGCGCCGGTGTTACTGCCCTCTTTGGCGGTGGGTTTGATTATCGCGATGTTTCAGGCGGCTACCCAGATTAATGAGGCGACCTTGACCTTTGTGCCTAAAGTCATCGTTATAGGTGTTGTGTTGATGCTTATGGGGCCGGGGATGCTGCAAATGTTTCTTGATTATTTCCAGGGTCTTATCAGGGATATTCCGCATTTAATTGGCTGAACCTTGAACTTTACCGAACAGCAAATTCTCAATCAGGTCGGATTATTCATATGGCCGTTAATGCGCATTAGCGCGATGTTCATTTCCGTGCCGTTGTTCAGTATTCGGGCTGTGCCTGCTCGAGTCAGACTGATTCTGTCGGTAGCCATCACGCTGGTCATCATGCCGTTACTTCCCTCCTTGCCCCCTGTTGAAATGTTCAGCTACACCGGTTTTATGATGGCGATTACGCAGATTATGATCGGCTTGACCAGCGGCTTTATTCTGCAATTAGTTTTTGCGGCCGTCGTTTTTGCAGGACAAGGTATCGCGTTAAGTATGGGCTTGGGCTTTTCGATGATGGTTGATCCGCAAAGCGGACAGCAGGTGCCGGTGATTGCACAGATTTATACGGTGACGACGACCTTGATTTTTATCAGTTTGGATGGGCATTTGTTGCTGATACAGATGCTGCTGGATAGTTTTAAAACCTTGCCCATAGGGATAGAAGGTATAGATAAGGCCGGTATCTGGTCTATTTTGATGTGGGGCAGTCAGATGTTTGCAGGCGGTTTATTGTTTGCGATGCCGGTTATTGCCAGTTTATTGTTGGTTAATATCATTTTTGGAGTAGCCGCCCGATCGGCGCCACAGTTACAGATTTTTTCAGTGGGATTTCCGGTTACTTTGATGATAGGAATGCTGTTGGTTTGGAAGACCTTACCCGATGGGCTGGATCAATTTTCCGGGCTATTAACGGAAGGCTATGGTGTGATCGGACACATACTGAGACTCTAGTATGGCTGAAGACTCAGATCAGGAAAAAACCGAAGAACCCACGGGCAAGCGCTTAGAAGACGCCAAAAAAAAAGGTCAGATTGCCCGATCAAGAGAGCTTAATACCTTTGCGATGCTGATAGCCAGTGCGAGCTTTTTATTGATGCAGGGCGGGAGCATCGGTAAGGGATTGTTGGATATGATGCGGACCGAGTTTGAACTGAGCCGCGCAAGCATTTTTGATCCGGCTACTATCATTGTGCATTTTAAGCAGGCGATGATTGATGGGCTGATGTTGCTTGCGCCATTTTTGGCGCTGACGGTGTTTATTGCGATTGTTGCTCCGATATCCTTGGGCGGGTGGGTGTTTAGCTGGGAGGCGATCTCGCCAAAGTTGGAAAAAATGGATCCCATTAAGGGCATACCCCGGTTGTTTGCGATGCGGGGCGTGATAGAGATGCTGAAAGCACTATTAAAAATTTTATTGGTCTTTGCGGTCTCGGTCGCTTTGTACCGGTCAAATATCAGCGCATTGCTGGGTTTGGGTGCAGAACCGTTGCAGCAATCTATAGGTCATTCATTAAAAATTATCGGTGACTGCCTGTTACTGCTCAGTGCATCGTTGGTATTGATTGCGATGATCGATGTGCCTTATCAACTGTGGGATCACAATAAAAAACTGAAAATGACCCTGCAGGAAATCAAGGACGAGCAAAAAGAATCCGAGGGTAGTCCCGAAGTGAAGGGGCGTCAGCGCAGGATGCAAATGGATATGGCGCAAAACCGGATGATGGCAGAAGTGCCGAAAGCCGATGTGATTGTTACCAATCCCAATCATTATGCGGTGGCTTTAAAGTATGACCAGAATTCTAATGGCGCGCCTACGCTGGTCGCCAAGGGGGTCGATCTGATAGCCGCCCAAATCCGTAACCTAGCGCTAGGCGCTGAAGTGCCGCTGGTCGCATCGCCGCCTTTAGCCAGAGCCTTGTATTATTCGACCGAATTAGACAAAGAGATACCACAAGGTCTTTATTTGGCTGTCGCACAAATACTCGCCTATGTCTATCAGCTAAAAGCCGCTCAGAAAAATGATTGGCGTGCGCCATTGCAACCGACAGATATTAACGTGCCAGACGAATTTAAAAGGGATTAACAGACTATGGATTTTACTAAATTAAAAGCCGGGTTAGCGGTACTAGCCAAAGCCGAACTGGGTGCGCCCTTAGTCATTGTCATGATTATGTCAATGCTGATTTTACCGTTACCGGCATTCGTACTCGACCTGTTTTTTACCTTTAATATCGCCTTCTCGTTAATCATATTGCTGGTTGTTGTCTATACCGTTAAACCGTTGGAATTTGCGTCCTTCCCAACCGTTATTCTGCTGGCAACCATCTTGCGTCTTGCGCTGAACGTGGCTTCTACGCGCATCGTATTGATTGAAGGGCATAAGGGCGGTGATGCGGCCGGCAAGGTGATTGAGGCCTTTGGCGCTTTTGTTATCGGCGGTAACTTTGCAGTGGGGTTGGTGGTTTTTGCGATATTGATCATTATCAATTTCATGGTCGTTACCAAAGGTGCAGGGCGTATTGCCGAAGTCGGAGCAAGGTTTACGCTGGATGCGATGCCGGGCAAGCAGATGGCGATTGATGCAGATTTGAATGCCGGCTTGTTAACTCAGGATCAAGCGCGTGAGCGGCGCATTGAAGTGTCGACCGAAGCTGATTTTTATGGCTCCATGGACGGTGCGAGTAAATTTGTCAGGGGCGATGCGGTTGCCGGGATTATTATTTTATTTGTCAACATGATTGGCGGTTTGGCCATTGGCGTTATTCAGCATGATTTGGGCTTTGCCGAGGCCGGCAAGATTTATGTATTGTTGTCCATCGGTGATGGTCTGGTCGCGCAGATTCCTTCGTTGTTATTGTCGACGGCCTCAGCACTGGTGGTCACTAAGGTCGGCAGCAGCGGCGAAAATGTCGGACAACAAATTGGTAGGCAGGTATTTGCAAATCCGAAAGCGTTGATGGTTACGGCGGCGGTGGTCGGCGCGCTGGGCATTATTCCTGGCATGCCTAATTTGGTTTTTATCTTGCTGGCCTCAGCTTTAGGGGTAGCGGCCTATTTTATTGACAAGCAGCACAAACAAGCCGAGCTGGTTGAGTTTGATTATCCGCAGGAGCTGGCTCTTAATGCCCCCGCTCCTGAGTCCAAGGAGTTAGGTTGGGATGATGTGATGCCGGTCGATGTGGTCGGCCTGGAAGTCGGTTATCGACTGATTCCGTTGGTGGACAAGAATCAGGGTGGGCAACTGATGGTGCGTATCAAGGGGGTACGAAAAAAACTGTCTCAGGAGTTGGGTTTTTTAATTCCATCGGTGCATATTCGGGATAACCTCGATCTAAGTCCAACGGCCTACCGGATTTCGCTGATGGGGGTGACAGTTGGTGAAGCCGAAATTATGCCGGATATGGAGATGGCGATTAATCCAGGGCGTGTTTTCGGTACGCTTAAAGGCGCTACCTGTAAGGACCCTGCCTTCGGTCTGGATGCGGTGTGGATAGAACCCAATCAGAAAGATCATGCGCAAACCCTGGGTTATACGGTGGTCGATCCCGGAACGGTGGTGGCGACACATCTGAGTCATTTGTTGCAGTCGCATGCGCATGAATTGTTTGGTTATGAAGAGGCGCACAAAATACTCGATAATCTGGCTAAGTCCGCGCCCAAACTGGTCGAGGATTTGGTGCCGAAAACCCTGCCCTTGGGCGTGGTGGTTAAGGTGTTGCAAAACCTGTTACAGGAGCATGTACCGATTCGGGATATGCGCAGCATAGTCGAAACTTTGGCGGAGTACGGGCTCAGAAGTCAAGATCCCGACATCTTAACCTCGGCGGTGCGTGCGGCATTGGGTCGATTAATTATCCATGAAATCAGTGGGATGCAGGATGAGTTGCCGGTTATTACGCTGGATCATGAGTTGGAACAGTTATTGCATAAATCATTGCAGACGGCAGGTGAAAGTGGTGTCGGGATTGAGCCAGGGTTAGCAGAACAAATGCATACATCCTTACAAGAAAGCATGCAAAAAATGGAAATGGAAGGGCAGACAGCGGTATTGTTGGTTTCTTCTTATATCCGCCCCTGGTTAGCCCGATTCGTTCGCCATTCGATTCCCGGTTTACATGTCTTGGCATACAATGAAATACCCGCTGATCGCCAGATCAAAGTGGTTTCAACTGTCGGGAGACGGACATAGCAGATGAGGCAACCTTATGAAGATTAAACGTTTTTTTGCACCCGACATACGCCAGGCCATGCGCATGGTCAAAGAAGAATTGGGCGCTGATGCGGTCATTATGTCAAACAAGTCGGTTGATGGCGGTGTTGAGATTGTTGCAGCACGCGATTTTGATGAGCAGTTGATTCAGAGCAAGTTGCAAAAACAGGCCTCAGAACAACAGTCTACCGCTTCCACCATTTCTGGCAGTCGAGAAACTAAAAACATCGATTTGCCTGATTTTGAAGCAGAAAAAAATCGCTTGCATGTCATTAGTAGCGAGAGAAAACAAAGTGCCGACGGTTTTGTGGCTCAGCGTCCTCAGGTGCGCGCTCAAAATTACCCTGCCGAACGCGAGACTTCCGCTAAGGCTGGCAGTCGGGCACAGCGGTTCCCTAATATTCCCGACACATCAACCATCTCTGGCGGTCGTCGGAATATTGACCAGTATGTGGGCTATGCAGAAAAAGTACATCTGCGCGGCAATTTGGAAACGGTAACGGCAAAAGCAGCGAGGCCGGTAGCCCCTGCAGTAAAAGAAAGGCCGATGCAAATAGCCATGCCAGATGAAAAGCCGAGTTATCTGTCGGATACCTTGTTAATGGAAATGAGCCGGGAACTTAAATCCTTAAGGTCTGAAATGGACTCCAAATTGGCCAGAATCAGTTGGGCCGGCGTTTCGCAAACAACCCCGGTCAGAACGGATTTGCTGCAACGATTGGCAGGCATGAGTATTTCAAGAAAGCTGAGCGTCAAGATTGCCAATCGTTTTACCAATCACACCGATGTGGAACTGGCTTTTACCCAGATTCAAGAGTTATTGGCTAAAGTACTGCCTGTAGCTGACGATGATTTGCTACAGTATGGCGGTATAGTCGCTTTAGTCGGTCCTACCGGTGTCGGAAAAACCACAACGATAGCCAAATTGGCCGCCAAATTCATTTTAAAGCATGGCTCCAGGCAGGTTGCGTTGATTACCACAGATAATTACCGTATTGGTGCTCATGAGCAACTCAATACCTATGGACGGATCCTGGATGTTCCTGTTCGGGTGGCCTCCAGTTCTTCCGAGCTGCATCACCTTATCAATGGTTTTGCAGACAAACGGCTGATATTGATTGATACTGCCGGCATGAGCCAGCGCGATATGAAGCTGATTGAACAGATTAATACTTTGCAACAGAGTGACCTGCCCATTAAATCGTACCTAGTAATGTCAGCCGCGACTGAATATAAGGCTATGAATGAAATTATCAAAGCCTTTCAGATTTTTGAGCCGCAAGCGAGCATCTTGACCAAACTTGATGAGGCTGCAACGATAGGCGCGGCCATTTCTTCAATTATCGAGCATAACCTGCCGCTGGCTTTCATTGCCGATGGTCAGCAAGTGCCTGAAGATATGCATAATCCTTGCGCCAGAACTCTGGTTGCGCAATGTGTGGCTGAGTTGGATCAGGAAAGCGACTATAATGACGTAAATAACGAAGCATGGGCGGCGCAAGGTTATGCATAAGCAAGCTGATCAAGCCGTGGGGATAAGGAATATGAATAAAATAAAACCGGTTCGGGTTATTGCTATCACCAGTGGCAAGGGTGGCGTCGGCAAAACTAATTTATCGGTCAACATCGGCATAGCTTTGTCGCAAATGGGGCAACGAGTGGTGCTGATGGATGCCGATATGGGGCTGGCTAATGTGGATATTTTGTTAGGCGTTTATCCCAAGTTCAATCTTTCTCATGTGCTGTCAGGTGAAAAAACCCTGGATGAAATCATGATTGAAGGCCCCGAAGGATTAAGAGTGATTCCAGGGGCCTCCGGTATTCAGAAGATGTCTGAACTCAGCACGATGGAACAGGCCTCAGTGATCCATGCCTTTAGTGAAATTGACCAGGATATTGATGTGTTAATTGTCGATACAGCGGCAGGCATATCGGCAAGTGTGGTCAACTTTGCCCGCGCCTGTCAGGAAATTATCGTTGTGGTCTGCGATGAGCCGACTTCGTTAACCGATGCTTATGCATTTATCAAACTGCTTAACCGGGATTATGGCTTGTCCAGTTTTCATGTGCTTACCAATATGGTGCAAACCGTTCAGCAAGGTCATGCGCTGTTCCAGAAATTAAACAAGGTAACGGACCGCTATCTGGATGTAACCTTGAAGTTTGCCGGCGCCGTGCCTTATGACGAATACTTGCGTAAATCGGTGCAAAAACAAACACCTGTCGTTGTTGGGTTTCCCAGAAGCAAGGCGGCTCTGGCGTTGAAAACGGTGGCGGCGAGAATTGACAGCTGGCCAGTGAAATCCCAGGCGGGTGGCTATATTGAGTTTTTCATCGAAAGAATGATTCAGTACGGTTCCCAAAGGGATGTCGCATGAGTGGAGTGGCAATGTACACTGCGGTACAGTCTGGAGGCACCGATCAGCGTGTTATGCAGCATGCACCGTTAGTTAAGCGCATTGCCTACCATTTATTAAACAGACTGCCTGATTCTGTTCAAGTCGATGATTTGATTCAGGCCGGCATGCTGGGCTTGTTGGAAGCGATTAAGAATTATGATGCCTCACAGGGTGCCAGTTTTGATACCTATGCCGGCATTCGCATCCGGGGTTCTATGCTAGATGAAGTCAGGCGCAGTGACTGGACGCCGCGTTCCGTGCATAAAAAATCACGGATGGTTTCCGACGCGATCAGAATCATCGAAAATAAAACCGGGCGCGAGGCAAGAGACATCGATGTGGTCGAGTATTTAGGCATAGATATAGCCGAATATAATCATATTCTTCAGGATTCCAGTAGCTGTCGCGTTTTCAGTGTCGAAGAATTGGCGCAAACCGGAGACGGTTACCTTGATGAGTCCCTGGAGCATGAAGAAGGGTTGGCAGACGGCTTAAGTCGTGAAAGCTTTCAACAGGCCTTGGCAAAGGCGATCATGGGCTTGCCCGAACGCGAGCGGCTGGTGATATCGCTTTATTATGATGAAGAACTGAATTTGCGCGAAATCGGCGAAGTATTGAATGTCAGTGAATCCAGGGTCAGTCAGATCAGTACTCAGGCGGTGTTGAGATTGCGTTCAAGACTGACTGAATGGACTAGCGACTGATGGATGCTTATTACAAATCTGAAAACTGAATATGGATATTTTAAGCATCACGGGTATTTTATTGAGTGTCGGCGCTGTTCTGCTGGGGCTCTTGCTTGATGGTGGTCATGTCAGTTCATTGGTCAATATACCTGCACTTGTGATCGTGTTTGGGGGAACCTTCGGGGCGACACTATTGCAGTTCCCGCCGGTTGTTTTTGTCCGCAGCATGAAAATGCTGGCGTGGGTAATAAAGCCAATAGAAATAAATCTTTCCAGTCAAATTGACAAGGTGGTTTACTGGAGTCTGCTGGCACGTAAAGAGGGCTTGTTAGGTCTTGAAAATGCGCTGCCCAAGGAAAAAGATCCGTTTATCAAGAAAGGCTTGCAATTGCTGGTTGATGGCAATGACCCGGATGACATACGCGATATACTGGATCTGGATAGCTATTCCAAGGAAAGCCTGGGCTTGCAGGCGGCGGGTCTCTACGAAGCGATGGGGGGCTATGCGCCGACACTCGGCATACTCGGCGCGGTAATGGGCTTGATTCATGTGATGCAGAATTTGACTAATCCGGAGTTATTAGGTCAAGGCATAGCTACGGCTTTTGTTGCAACGATCTATGGCGTAGGTTCTGCGAATCTGGTTTTTTTACCGGTTGCCAATAAATTAAAAAATCATGTATTGGCATTGAGACAAGCCAGAGAAATGCTGGCTGAAGGGATTATCTCTATTGCAGAGGGTGAAAATCCAAGAAATATCAAGCTGAGATTAAGTGGTTATCTGCATGACAGCTAAAAAATAATAGCTTATGGCGAGGCGCAAACGCAGGTATATAGGAGGGAATCGACGATCGATGGTTACCAATCATGATCGCTGGATGGTGTCTTACGCAGACTTCATCACCCTGCTGTTTGCATTTTTTGTGGTGATGTATTCAATTTCTTCGGTTAATGAAGGGAAGTACAAGACCTTGTCCGATTCATTAGGCGATGCCTTTTCAAATAAAGAGCAGCAGGACAATCAGCCAGATTCGATACAGGTAGGAACTTTGCCGACGACGGTACAGCCGATTCCCTTGGAAAATGTCGCGACCGTCGACAATGAAAAAAGACGTGAGCTCAGTGAGGAAATATTAATAGAAAGAAGGCAGTTAAGCGAGGTTTCCGATCAATTCGAACAGGTTTTAGCGCCTTTTATCGATGAAAAACTGGTTTCTGTTAAGAAAAATGATTATTGGATAGAGTTGGAGATGAATAGCGAAATGTTGTTCTTCAGCGGTGACGCTGAATTATCCAAAAAAGCGCTGCCGGTATTACAAAAAATTGTCGGAGTGATTAATCCTTTACCCAATATGATTAATATTGAAGGGCATACCGATAATATTCCGATCGATAACCTGAAGTTCAGGTCGAATTGGGATTTGTCTTCGGCAAGAGCGACTAGTGTCGTACACGAGTTTGTTAAGGAAGGTGTTAGTCCTCCCCGATTGTCAGCAATTGGTTATGGTGAGTTTCATCCTATCGGTGATAACAAGCTGGAGGATGGCCGCTTTAAGAACCGGCGAGTGGTGCTGGTTATCATGTCGCAAGCTTTTGCGCGTTATGGCGCTAATGATGAAGAACGAGCCAAATTATTAAATTTGGTTCCGACAGGAACTACTGTAGGTCAACCATAATGGGATGCCGCTCAGCAGGTAAATGCTGGGTTACTGCCTAACCCAGCGTCGCTAATGTCAGTTACCGGAGACCGGCATGCTTGAAATACACCCTGTATCACCCTCTATTCCAATTCTAAAACCTAAAAAAATCGACAGGGATGATGAGCACTCAGAGAAACAGCCGCCTAGGAAAAAACCTGGAGTGGCAAAGCCGGATGCAGAACTCCTGCAACATATCGATGAAGTTGTTTGATGAATAATCCGTTGATGCTTGCTGTTATCATCGAGAGCATGGCGCTTGTTGTGATGCTGGTTGTGCTTTTGTATCTGGCGCGTACTTTGCTGAAACTAAAACGCGATTATCGGGTTCTTAATGATGTTGTTCAGGCTAACTGCAATGATATTGCAGGCTTGTGTACAGCCGCTTTAACCGTGGATAGTCGAATAGCGACTGTGGATAGACAAATGGTTGTTGCCGACGAACATGTCAACGCGCTGGCGGAGAAGTTTGCCGAGGCCGCAAGCAGTCAGCAGTCTGATCATCCGTAT
>CANNNN010000053.1 GCA_947506075.1 Methylococcaceae bacterium | reverse complement strand
CTGGATAATGATTCAGCATCAGCAACTGGCTGAGGAACAACTGCAGCGCCTTTTATTCGTAGCGCTTCGTTTAAATACCATCTAATTAATAACAAAGCACGGCCAAAGCACTCATCGTTAATTGATGTTGCTGCAAGTCCTTCTTCGACTACGGTCAATATGCCAGCAATGCGGCATGCGTTCTCACATGCCTTTGATGCTCGATCACGCAGTTCTGACAGGTTGTTACCGGATTGCATCATTGTCTCAAATTGATTTATGGCTTCAAGTGCCATCTGCTGCGCTTCTTTGGATAAGGGTAGTTCTGCCGGATCAAGCTCCTGTTCATTTTTTCTAATACGTGGCACTGCTTCAGTTAATGTTTTTAATTTTGCGAATAAATGTTTGAGCTCGCTACGTTCTCTTGGTTGCTCGAAAACCTCAATATGACGACTACCTATAGTAGATTCAGGCCATGCGACCAGACACCGCGCCAGAAAGCCCTGACCGTTCGCCATTCGATCACCCAACAACAGTGCCATGACATCAGGTTGGGCTAATTGGTGCATAGCTAAGCGGCGACCATATAAAACGCCACTACCATCACCTGATCGTACCCTGTCAAATGCCGCGCCGTCCCAAAATTTGCACCACCGTGCCATAGTCTTTAAGGCGTTATCTGAATTTAAAGCATGACCGCCAATTAATAAGCCTGCCTCATCACTGAATAGTCCCAGACTTGGTTGTGATATTGCCATCAGTTTATATAATCCCTCGACTGTAGGTTCAGTAACGAATCTAAGCGGCATAATCGGGGGGGCTGGTTTATCCCGTGAAGGTCTAGCATCGTCAATTTTCTGGCCATTATTATAGGCTTCCATGTCTTGGCGTTCCTGAGCTTTGGAGGCACTCAAGACAACATCATCAACACCGCTTTTTCGCTCACCGGATTCTGCGACAGTCAGTAAAAATAACGATAGCGGTTTTTCTCACCCCAGGGTAGCATGACATCAAAATGTGCTTGTGCCGCTAGGGATGCACTAGCCAGAACACTTTGACAACATAGCGTTAGTGGTGCTTTTATTGTTTGATGCAAAGCGATTGCAGCAGCACCCAAAACATCGCCCAGGGATTCGACTGGATAGGGTTCTGCTTTTGGTAGTGATGCACGTAGTGGCTCCGGTTCGCAAATTTGTGGAGCGGCATTTCCAATCATAGTGTCAATATTAGATTTCATTTTACGGCGGCCATAGTCAGCATGTCGTTAAAATCAAAACCGACTACTGGCGGGATTATGTACTTACCATTCACCGCTAAGGCGGCCGATTGTGCTGATTTTTGGCCAGTTCCTGATTTGTCGTTATCACCACAAATTATGATCTGCATATCTGGATATAAACGCCGTAGCACTAATGCAACAGGTTCCAAATTGCCAGCATCCATAGCAATTACGGTAAAGCTCCCTGTAGCCTCATATAGACTAGCTCCTGTTGCCCAGCCCTCTGCAACCTGAATAATTCCATCAACACCCATTTTTCCTATAACTGAAAAACAACCTTTTTTCCTGCCACTAGACAGGAATCGTTTTATTCCATGAGCTGCTATGAATTGCAGATTAACCAGTTGTTTATTTTGGTCATAAATCGGAATCACCAAGCAACCATGATGCAAACGAACTTGGTAGGGATGTACGTGCTTTTTAAGCAAATAAGAGTGCTGAGATTGTTCAGTTATTGGAGTAGCGTTGCGCCAGATAAATCGCGCCTTATTTGCCGCTGCATTTTGGCGTTCGTGTAGTTCAATCCCACGTCTTATTCGGTCCGTTTCAATCTGCTGCATCATGACTTTATTGAACGGGCCATGTTTGCCAGAAAGTGTCCATCTGCCAGATAAACCAGTATTGAAATGCAAATACCAGCCGGATGGGTAGCTATCTGCATGTACAATATAAGCACCGTTCTTAGTGCCTCGTTTGTCTCCGTCAATATGGTCGCGGTGAAGTACACCATCAACAATTAATGGTCTGGATGTAAATATCACACCAGTATTAGCAGCATGGTTAAAGAAAGCGTTTTCAATTTCGCTTTTAGATAAGCTTTTATTCATTGGTATTTCTCCATGCCGGGAGCACAATAAATACCCACCATAGGCTAAGATCAGCCATGAATTTTAATGGGAATAGATTGCAATGAAGCCCGGACCTAGTTAATGGTTTCGGGGTTTTTATCTGTTTAAATAAGTGTCAAGGTCGCTTTTTAAAACACCGGTGCATCTGCTAGAGAGTTTTATAGTTTTGAGGTGACCAGATTTAACCAATCGCCAAAATGTGGATATTGATATTTCGAGTTCAAGGCAAACGGTTTTGGGACGTAGTACGAGCGTGCTTTTTGACATTATTATTCCAAATTGCGCGCATTAGATTGCTATATAACACTTTGACATTTTTCCGCTGAAGCGATAACCTGTTAAAGTGAATAAAAACAAATTGCCTTACCTATTTGATCGGTGAAGGGGGGTTGTCTATAAAATCACAATTCAATGCAAATTAAAAAATTAAGCTCCGGTAAGGTTTCGAGACGTTTCCCGGAGCTTTTTTGTGTCTGAAATATTCAGATCGGCTTTCATGATAGCAGCTTGAAAATGATTATCAATGGTAATTTTTATCTATAAAACAATAAGTTAACCTTTTTGGCAAACTAATCTTGTTAAGTAATCATTAAACTTATCCTTAAAGGTAAACTTATTTTTTAACACTCCAGTGTAGTCTGGATGTTCAAGGCTCAAAAAACTTCTAATCCTATACTGTCAATAAATTTGGCATAGACAGTTCCCCATTCGCGAATAATTATTCCACTTGCTCGCATCCCTCCAAAAACATCGCCCACTGTTCTAGCGCGGCTCTGCGCTCGGTTAAATAATCCCCACGATCATAAACACCTTCCATACCTTCTATTTTATGATTTAAGCAACGTTCAGAGACAAACCGAGCAACGCCCATTTGCCCCAAGTGTGTTTTTAATGTTGCCCTAAAGTCATGAATCGTGAATGGAGCAACATCGCCCATTAATGGGAATACCCATTCCTTAATGGGTCGGTTCAAATAGCCCTCATTAATATGACCCTGTTTGCAAGATCTAACGCCTTGGGCAGGTATTAGGTACTCGCAGGCATCAATTTGAAATTCCATTAGTTCTTTGATTAACTCCATTGCTGAAGTTGGCAATGGAACATTAATAGCTGATCCTGTTTTATTTTCTAATGACATACGCCAGATACTGGCAGGAATATCAAAATCAACGCGTTTTGCTCTTAATAGTTCGCCTTTTCTGCACCCCAGCAACAAAAGAAGCTTCGCACAAAGGTAATGATGCCGAGTAAATTTTTCGCTGTTACGCATAGCTTTAAATAGTTTTGATAATTCATCTCCGGTTAGGTATCTCTTTCGTGCGGTCTCTTTGCCTCCAGCATCAGAGTAGTCGAATGCAATTGCTGGATTGGATTTGATGATGTGCCGCTTGATTGCATGGTTAAAAATCTGTTTGCTATAACTCAATATGTCATTAGCTGTAGTTGGGGCGCCAGCCTCGACTATTAGATCTAGCATGTTAGAAATATGCATTGGCTCTACTGCATCTATCCGCAGTTTTCCAATAACAGGAATTAAATATTTATCAACCCGCTGGCGCATGGGTTTTGCTGTTTTGCACTTACCCTCAACATTACGCTTAAAATATTCATTCACCAGATCAATGACTGTTTGCGCTGATTGGTCGGCTACTGTTTTGGCTGCGGTTTTGCGTTTGGTTTCTCGCTTCTCGTCAGCGGGATTGATTCCCCTGAGAATGTCGGCACGTAATTTTAGCGCCTCCTTTCTAGCCTGACTCAGAGCCATGCTGGGGAATCGGCCCAGAATAACTTTCTGCTCAATTTTTGCAATCTTGAATCGGAAGAACCACATAGGCAATTTATCGGTGGGTCTGTAACGCAAATACAATCCGTTTCCATCCGCTTTTGCGTCAAATCTGACATTATTTTTTACCCATCCTCTGATTTGAGTATCTTCTAATTTAGCCATATTACGCCTACTTTGGGTACACCATAGGGTACACGTTGAAATGAGGCTTGATGATACGACTTGAAACCATAAAAAACAACAGCCTTTGAAAACAAGGTAGTTAAGGCTTGCTATTGATTCTTTTTGAAATTAGCGGCTACAGCAAGCCATGCTCTGCAAACGAATAAGGCTGGCCGTCGCCGATAATAAAATGATCCAGCACCCGAATATCGAACAAGGCTAAGGCCTGTTTAAGTTTTTCGGTTATCTGTTTATCGGCCTGGCTGGGCTCGGAAATCCCGGATGGGTGGTTATGGGCAAAAATAACCGCCGCCGCATTATGGCGTAAGGCCTGCTTGGCGACTTCCCTGGGATAAACACTGGCGCCATCAATGGTACCCCTAAATAACTCATCCAGCTGTATGACTCGGTGCTGGTTATCAAGAAATAAACAGGCAAAGACTTCGTAGCTGTAGCCGCGTAGTTGGGCACTGAGATAAGCGCGGGTGATTTCCGGACTGGTCAGTGCATCACCACGTTTCAAAGCTTCTTTAAAATGACGTCTGGCCATTTCCAGCACGGCCTGGAGCTGAGCATAAGTGGCTTCGCCCAAGCCTTTACCTTCGCAAAAGCGTTGCTGGTCTGAGCCTAATAAGGCATTCAGCGAACCAAAATCAAGCAATAACTCGCGCGCCAAGTCTACTGCTGACTTGCCCGGGGAGCCGGTGCGCAAAAAAATAGCCAGCAATTCTGCATCGGTTAAAGCGGCAGATCCTCGGCGCAACAGTTTTTCTCTGGGTCGATCTTCTGCCGACCAATCCTTAATGGACATAGGCCTCTCCTTATCTGATTGAAATTTAAGCATAGAAGAATTCGCTTATACTTGCCATAATATCGTCTTTATTCAAGTTCCTGGACCTAATCATCAAACATATTTTATTGGCGGTCAGCGGCGGTATTGCTGCATATAAGTCGGCCGAATTGGTCAGACTGTTGCGGAAACAAGGCGCAACTGTGCGCGTGGTGATGACGCACTCGGCAATGCAGTTTGTCAGCCCCCTGACTTTTCAGGCGCTTTCCGGTCATCCTGTGCATACCGAGTTGCTTGATACGGATCAGGAAAACGCGATGGGGCATATCAGCCTGGCGCGCTGGGCCGATGCCTTGCTTATTGCTCCGGCAACGGCCAATACGCTAGCAAAATGCAGTCACGGTTTGGCTGACGATCTATTATCGACACTCTATCTGGCTGCAAGCTGCCCTGTTTACGTTGCTCCGGCGATGAATCAGGCCATGTGGCATAAGCCGGTCACCCAGGAAAATATCCAGAAACTTCTTAGCCATGGTGTAACTGTGATCGGCCCTGCACAGGGAGATCAGGCTTGCGGGGAAACTGGCTTCGGCCGCATGTCAGAGCCGGTGGATATTTGCAGATATTTAATGAATCAGCCTGTCGTACAATGTCTAAGCGGACTTAAGGTTTTAATCAGCGCCGGACCCACGCGCGAACCTTTAGATCCAGTACGCTACATCACCAATCGCAGTTCAGGAAAGATGGGCTATGCATTGGCGAACGCCGCATTAAAAGCCGGCGCGAAAGTCACGCTGGTCAGCGGCCCGGTGACGCTGTCTGCGCCGGTTAATGCTGACTTGATCAGCGTCGAAACGGCTGAGCAAATGCATGCGGCGGTTATGTCAAAAGTTGCAGAGCACGATATTTACATCGGTGCAGCGGCGGTTGCCGATTACAGTCCCGCAAGCATCGAAAATCAGAAAATAAAAAAACAGTCTGAGCAAATTACACTAACCTTGGTAAAAACCAAGGATATTCTGGCGGACGTTGCGGGTCTTGATAATCATCGTCCGTTCACCGTCGGATTTGCCGCAGAAACTCATGATCTTGAGCATTATGCCCTAGACAAATTGCGTAGAAAAAATCTGGATATGATTGCCGCAAACTGGGTTGGACAAGTTTCCCTAAATCCCCCTTTTACAAAGGGAGGGATGCAGCTTGATAAAGTCAGCGATACACCCCGTCGCACTTCGGAAAAGGGGGGATTTGACAGTGATCAAAATGCCTTGCAGGTTTACTGGAACACCGGATCAAAAAATCTGGCAATGACCGACAAAAATCAATTAGCCGAACTATTAATCAGCTTAATCGCAGAGCGAAGAGAACAAAAAACACATGAAAAAAATACAGCTTAAAATTCTGGATAGCCGTTTAGGCAAAGACATTCCTCTGCCGGAGTATGCAACAACCGGGTCAGCCGGTTTGGATTTGCGAGCCTGCCTGGATCAGGCGGTCGAATTAAAACCGGGAGAAACATTGTTAATTCCAACCGGCCTGGCTATTTACATTAACGATCATCAGCTAGCCGCTGTTTTATTGCCTCGCTCCGGTTTGGGCCATAAACACGGCATTGTTTTGGGCAACCTGGTGGGCTTGATAGATTCAGACTATCAGGGGCAGGTTTTTGTGTCCTGCTGGAACCGGGGGGATACAGCGTTTACCATAAATATCGGCGAGCGCATCGCACAAATGGTTTTTGTGCCGGTGGTGCAGGTGGCGTTTGAGCAAGTTGCCGAATTTGATCAAAGTTTGCGTGGTGCCGGGGGCTTTGGGCATACGGGTCGTCATTAAGCTGTTTTTCTATAGATAAAGGCATTAAACATGGTACGACTTTTTTCTTTACTGTCAGCGATTGCTGTCTTAATGATTATAACTGCCGGAGCCGGCGTTTACTGGTTCGGTGCGGGTCAAATCGCGAAAGCAAAACAGGACTCGGCGGAAGCTGTTGCAAAGAGTGTCGCATTGGGCTTAACGGGACAGATCACTCTGCTGACCGACACGCTGGAAAAAATGGCCCAGGATCCTGAGGTGTTGGCGGCGGTTACCAGTGCAGATAAGGCACGCATAGACACGGTTGCTGAGCGTCTTGAAAAATATTTACCCGGCACCCTGAAGATCAGATTGTTACTGCCCGGGATCAGTGAGCTTGATGACAAAAGCGTACCCAAAATGGGTTATGCCGATCTGGACATAGTGCGGGAGACATTTACCCAGGCCCAGCTTCCGGCAATACATGTCGATAACGGAGTTGACAGACATCTCGCGATAACGCGCAGGATTATGCAAAACAATCAGGTAGCAGGCGTACTTCTGGCCAGCTTGAACTATGATTTTATAAGCAAAACTCTACAGGCAGCGGATCTAAAAGACGGATATCTTGAATTGAAACAGGCAACGCTGGTATTAGGCAATACAGGTGTTCAGAGCAGCGCAGAGCAAGATGATGCACAAATGCAGGTCGCTAACACCCGTTGGGAACTGCATTATCAGTATCCCGACAAGGCAAATTTTTCCGGACTGGCAGTCATTACCGGCATGATAGCGATTTTTGCGTTACTGGCGTTGCTGGCTTTTTTTATCGGTTACCGCAGGCTTTCAGGACTGCTAAGGCAAGATCTAAGCACTGTGCTGAAAGCCTATAAGGACATGATGACGAATAAACTGCAGGGTACTTATCCGGTTATGTTACCTGAAATGAATGCCGTTGTTTCAACATTGGTTCAGTTTCAACGGGTTATGAATAATCTGTCCGACGATGTAGTTGTCAGTGACAGTAATTTTGTTGATTTGGAAACGAGCAGCTTTTTTGATGACTTCGATGCCCCCTTGTCCGTAGGAGGTAGGGTTCCATGGATGGGTGAGATAGAACATAAACCGGAGACCGTCAAAGATACAGAGTATAAGTCACTGAAAGTTGACACCTTAGCCGATGCAGACACTACGACCCCAAGGATAGGAGCGGCAGAGCGATGCAGTGAGCAGTTACCGCCAGCAACCCCGGGAGCAATTGCCGACGACTTCAGGGATGCAGGAGGTAGAGCAACGCAGGAAGCCGTTGCCGAGACATTTATTAAACCAAATACCAGGTTCGAAGACTTTCCAAGCAGTATCCCGGATTCCTTTGACATGATCTCGTCCGAAACAGCAGCTGCAGACTCTATTTTCAGGGCTTATGATATTCGGGGTATCGTCGACAAGACGCTGACTAAAGAAATTGTTTACGATATTGGCCGTGCATTGGGAACCCAGATTAAAGCGCAGGACGGTAAAACAGTCGTGGTTGGATGGGATGGCAGAATCTCCAGTCCTGCGCTGGCGGTAGCCCTGATCCAGGGTATTATTAGCACCGGACTTAATGTGATGGATATTGGCATGGTGCCGACGCCGGTACTTTATTTTGTTGCAAAGCATACCGAAGGACGTTCCGGCGTGATGATTACCGGCAGTCATAACCCAGCCGATTATAACGGTCTGAAAATGGTCATCAACGACGTAACCCTGTTCGGCGATAGTATCCAGCAACTAAAAACCTGTATTGCCAAGCAGGCCTATAGCACCGATAAACCTGGCAAGGTCGAACAAAATACCCTCGTTCACACGGAATACATCGGCATTATTTCCGAATATATACACATTGATCGACCCATGACCGTGGTGCTGGACTGCGGCAACGGCGTTGCCGGTGAGCTGGGACCCACGCTGCTCAGAACCTTGGGCTGTGAAGTGATAGAGTTATTTTGCGACATCAACGGGACTTTCCCCAATCACCATCCGGATCCTAGTGACCCAGAGAACCTGACCGAATTGATTACAAAGGTCAAATATTACAAGGCCGATATTGGCATCGCTTTTGATGGCGATGGTGATCGTTTGGGCGTAGTCGATTCAAATGGCAAAATCATCTGGCCGGATCGGCAAATGATGCTGTTTGCCAAAAATGTGCTGGCC
The DNA here is from genome assembly GCA_947506075.1 of Methylococcaceae bacterium. GTDB lineage: Bacteria > Pseudomonadota > Gammaproteobacteria > Methylococcales > Methylomonadaceae > Methylobacter_A. The sequence continues at coordinate 2,742 of CANNNN010000053.1, read as the reverse complement.
GGCAACCCGGGCGCTCAAATCATTTATGATGTGCGCAGCACTCGCCATCTCGCCGAGGAGATAAAAAAATACGGCGGCAGATCGCTGATGTGTAAATCCGGGCATTCGTTGATCAAAGCAAAACTTAAGGAAACCGGAGCCAAGTTGGCCGGGGAGATGAGCGGGCATATTTTCTTTAATGACCGCTGGTTTGGTTTTGATGATGCGTTGTATTCGGCGTCGCGCTTGCTTGAAATATTGTCTAGAGATACGCGTAGCAGCGCCGATGTATTTGCCGATTTTCCAGATAGTATCAATACTCCAGAATTGAATATTGAACTTAAAGAAGGCGAGAATTTCGCTTTTATAGACAAGCTGTTTGCTACAGCCAATTTTCCCGATGGCAAAATCACCGATCTAGAAGGACTCCGGGTCGATTTTCCGGATGGCTGGGGACTGGTGCGGGCATCAAACACCACAGGCGCACTGGTTATTCGTTTCGAGGCCGATACTGAAGCCGCAATGATCAGAATTCAAGAGCAATTTAGGCAGCTGATGGAAAAAATAAAATCCGATATTGTCTTGCCTTTTTAATAAACCGATATAAATAATTTTTCCAAAGAAAATACTCATATTTCAAATAGATACGGAACTTTAGGTCATTAGCTAAAGGGTATATAGAAAAGCCAATACAAGATCTTGATTTATTTTGCGTGTTTCGCTTCTTTTGTGTCGCCTACTTTATGGTTTTCGTGCAACAAATTATTTTCTAGGCTGATGGATACGAGCCTAGCCCCGCACATCTTTGTATTCTATTACCGGCTGATTCATCAGCCGGGTCAACCAAGCCTCTGCGGTTGCGCGGTTGGTTTTCAACACACTATTCGGGAAAAATCCAAAGCCCAGGATTAGCAATGCCGAAACGCATAACAGCGACAGTTCTCTGGGTCGCAAATCCTGCAGCTGTTTGACTCCGGCCTGGGTGACGGGGCCAAAAAACGCGCGACGGGTAAAGGACAGCATATAGGCGGCGGTCAGGATCGCTCCAAGCAGCGCGGCAATACTGATACTGGGGTGCGCGAGCAGGGTGCTGAATATTAGTAACAGTTCGGCAGGGAATCCGCTGGTTCCGGGCAGTCCTATGCTGGCCAACATAAATAAAAAGTAAAAGGTGGTCAGTCTAGGCATCACTTTAGCCAGACCGCCCAGATGAATCGCTTCGGTACTGCCCAAGCGATGCTGGAGAAAACCGGCGACCATCATCAAGGAACCGGAAATCATCGTGAAGTTCAGCAGTTGAAAAATAGCCCCCTGTAGGCCCTGCATATTTAAGGAGGCGATACCGACGATAACCAGTCCCACATGACTGACGCTGGCATAAGCCAGCAGGCGGCGCAAATTGGTTTGCTGCAAGGCAATCAGCGCACAGTAAATCAGCGTGATCGCGCCGAGTATGCCCAGTACCCAACTGTATTGAACAGAGGCGGAAGGTGATAGCGGCATCGCAAAACGAATAATGCCGAATGCGCCGAGTTTCAACCCGGTCAGCAGGGCGGTTAACTGCGCAGGGCCTTCCATTGCGACAGTCGGCAGCCAGGTATGAAAGGGCACCAACGGCGCTTTAACCGCAAAACCTAGCAGTAACAATAAAAATACCAGGGCCTGCAAGTTATCCGGCAAGGCTGTTTGCAATAATACCGGCAGACTAAAGGCCAGATCCTGTGGAATGCTGCCGCCGATTGCGGTGGCGTGATTGACCGCCAAGATGATAATCGCAAACAGTATTGGCACGCCGCCAAACAACATGAACAGCGTGTATTTTATCGCCGCACTACGGCGGTTTGACCCTATGCCCCATAAGCCGATTAAGAAGAAAATCGGTGGCAAGGTCAGTTCCCAGAACAAGAAGAACAATGCCATATCCAAGGCTAAAAATACGCCGATCGTAATGCCTTCCAATGCCAGTAATAACGCAAAATGCAAGCAAGTCTGATGTTGTACCGAATTCCACGAGGCCACTATCGCCATTAAGGTCAACAGCGCCGACATCGGTAAAAACAACACAGAAATGCCATCCACACCAACAAGATAGTTGATATTCAGACTGGGTATCCAGGCATACTGTTCGACCAGTTGAAAGCTGTCCAGTTCGACATTAAACAGCAGGACGACCAGCAGCGTTGCGATTAATTCGAGGGAGACAAACACCAACGCAAGGTTTTTGGCCAGACGGATGTTGCGGGTAAAAGCCACTGCAAACGCGGCCAATAAGGGCAGAAAAATAGTCAGGCTCAACAGCGGAAAATGGGTGTTACTCATGTGATCCTTCCTGGGTAGATGCGCCATGCATCGGAAATTGCTTGCCGATTGCGGCCGCATCCTGATCGATAAAGTTCAGCCAGGGCGTTGTGTAAAAGCCGGTGCCGATCAGCAACAGGCAAATCACCAGGGTAACAAAACGCTCCTTCCAAACCGGATGGTGTTCACAGCTGTAGGGTTGTTCGGCACGCTTGGGCGTCGCCATAAATATCCGCTGGAAAGCCCATAACAAGAAGGCGGCGGACATCACGTTGCCGACCAAGATGGCGATCGCAAGCAACCAGCCTTCCTCCTCAATAACCCCCTCAACCAGTAAATGCGCCGCATCAAACCCCGGCGTACCTGGCATCACCATCGTACTCAATGCAGAAATTAAAAATAGCAAAGCCAGCGAGCCATTGCTATCAAACAGGCCTCCAAGGCGTGGCAGATAAGCGGTGCGAG
>CANNNN010000052.1 GCA_947506075.1 Methylococcaceae bacterium | reverse complement strand
TACCGTATACCCTGGTCTGCGGCGTTACCCAGCGGGTGCAGCTGGTTGAAAAATAACAATAAAAAACAAGGAGTATATACATGCGTTTAACCCAATCGCAAATCGAAGTAATCTGTGCCGGTGTAGTAAAAAACTTCGGATTATCGGCGCGAGTCTGGCTATTTGGTTCGCGTGTCGATGAGCAGTCTAAGGGGGGGGATATTGATCTTTATATTGAACCTGAAATTCAGGATCCCGCCGAGTTGATTGATGCAAAACTGCATTTTTTGTTGGAATTGCATAAAAAATTAGGCCAACAAAAGATAGATGTAGTGCTGCGCCGAGCTGAGTTTAAAGAGGATTTACCCATCTTTCGCATCGCTAAAGAAACAGGCGTGCAATTATTATGAATACTGCCTATAACGCGGCGCTTGAAGTCTGTAAGCGCCATGCAGATCGGCTATCCTGGGCTATGACCCGGTTACAGGCTAGGTTTCCATTGACGGCAAGCGCAATGCAAGATCTGGATGATACAGAGTTGGCTGTTTTAGACCAGTTTTCAACACGGTTTTCAAAGCTGCAAGATGCGATGGGAGCTAAGTTATTTCCGGCAGTGTTAGAGTTGACCAAAGAACAAGGTGAGCTTCCCGCGTTTCTGGATAAACTCTATCGCCTGGAAAAAATGGGCGCGATTTTATCTGCTGAACAATGGCTGTTGTTACGGGAAATGCGCAATGAATTTTCGCATGATTATCCCGATGATCCAGCTATTCAGTCTGCGCTTCTTAACAAAGCCTATAATCTGGCTGGTGACTTGCTTTTGGCGCTAAATCAGATTGAATCATTTGCAATAAATTATCTTAGCGGCCGCGCTGGCCGAGGCCTGTAGTGAAATCCATATGTCTTTGTTATGGCATACAGCTCAACTCAATTTTAAATCGCAAGCATCGCCTTGGTGGGCATCAATAAATTTTAGATGCTAAAATAGAATTGAAGTATCGGAGTTGAATTCGCCTGCTTTTGAAAAATGAGTACACGCATATTCATGTTGTTGGAATATATGTCCAAATAAGGAAGAATAATGTTTGATAACAAATCTATTTTGATTACAGGTGGAACGGGTTCTTTTGGTAAGCATTTTACTAAGACAATTCTTGAGAATTACAAGCCTAAAAAGCTTATTATTTTCTCTCGTGATGAACTTAAGCAGTTTGAAATGCAACAGGAATTTAACGTACCTTGCATGCGCTATTTTATCGGCGATGTTCGTGATCAAGCTCGTTTGCGTAGAGCTCTGGAAGGTGTTGATATAGTTATTCACGCTGCCGCGCTCAAGCAAGTGCCATCGGCTGAGTACAATCCTTTCGAGTGCATTAAGACTAATGTTTTAGGCGCACAAAATCTGATCGAAGCTTGCTTGGATACAGATGTTAAACGTGTGGTAGCCTTGTCCACAGACAAAGCTGCAGCACCTATTAATCTATATGGCGCGACCAAATTGTGTTCGGACAAATTGTTTGTTGCTGCCAATAATATCAAAGGGGAGAGAGGTATTCGATTTAGCGTCGTGCGTTATGGCAACGTCATGTGTAGCCGAGGTTCGGTGATACCGTATTTTCTGAAGCAACGTAAGACCGGTGTATTGCCGATTACCGATCCGGATATGACGCGTTTTAATATCAGTCTGCAAGAAGGCGTGGATATGGTGCTGTGGGCGGTTGAGAACGCTTGGGGCGGAGAAGTGTTGGTGCCAAAGATTCCGTCTTATCGGATTACCGATGTCGCTACGGCTATTGATTCTGGATGTGAACAGAGCATCATAGGTCTGCGGGCCGGTGAGAAAATTCATGAAGAGATGATCACCAGCAGCGATAGCTACAATACTGTCGATTTAGGCCTCTATTACGCTATTTTACCGGCTGGAGCCTATTACAACGCGCAAGATTACTGTGAAAAAACCGGAGCTCAAAAAGTAGCGGCGGGATTTTGTTACAACAGTGGTAGTAATGAGCGATTTTTGACGGTAGACGAATTGCGCTCTTTAATTCAAATTCATGTTGATTCTGGTTATGGTTATGGTGTTTAAGTAAAGCTATGATCCCTTATGGTCGTCAAGATATTTCCGAAGCCGATATTCAGTCCGTGGTCGATGTTTTGCGTTCTGATTTTCTGACGCAAGGCCCTGTGGTTCCCGCTTTCGAAAAAGCTGTGGCTGACTATTGTGGTGCTCAGTATGCCGTGGCGGTCAGTAGCGCTACGGCAGCTTTGCATATCGCTTGTTTGTCCTTAGGGGTAAGTCCCGGTGATGTTGTCTGGACCAGTCCCATTACTTTTGTAGCCAGTGCCAATTGTGCGTTGTATTGCGGTGCAACAATAGATTTTATTGATATTGATCCTTTAACTTACAATCTTAGCGTGGCGCGGTTGGCGGAAAAACTGGAGCAGGCCCAACAAAAAGGCTGCTTGCCCAAGTTGGTCATCCCTGTACACCTATGCGGACAGCCTTGTGATATGAAGGAAGTTTCCATGCTATCCAAGCAATATGGATTCAAAACTATCGAAGATGCCTCGCATGCTATCGGCGGAAAATATTGCGGTGAGCCGATAGGTTCAGGCCATTATTCGGATATTACTGTATTTAGTTTTCATCCGGTTAAAATCATAACCACCGGTGAAGGTGGCATGGCATTGACCAATGATGCTCAATTAGCTAAGCGAATGAAGTTGTTACGCAGCCATGGCATTACCAGTGACGTGGATGCCATGGATCCCCGTCCATCTGAACAACTTTGGTTTTACCAGCAGATAAGCTTGGGTTTTAACTATCGGATGACCGACATACATGCTGCCTTGGGTTTGAGTCAGATGCGACGGCTCGATGAATTTGTCGCTCAGCGTCATCTGCTCGCCAAGCAATATAATGAAATGTTGAACGATTTTCCGATAGTAATTCCGTGGCAACACCAAGATAGTTATTCCTCCCTGCATCTATACATTATTCGTTTAAAACTTGAACAAGCTGGCAAAACCCATCGACAGGTTTTCGAAGCTCTCAGATCGGCTGGCATAGGCGTAAACCTGCATTACATACCTGTATATCTTCAGCCCTATTATCAAAGTCTAGGCTTCACATCAGGGTATTGCCCTGAAGCCGAGAAGTATTATGCGGAAGCAATCAGCTTACCGATGTTTCCCGCGTTGACGGTGGCTGAACAATATCAGGTAGTTAACGCTTTGAAAAGGGCGGTTAGCGTATGAATATAGCCATTATTCCAGCCAGAGGCGGCAGTAAACGCATCCCTCGTAAGAACATTAAGGATTTTTGCGGTAAACCTATGATTGCCTGGGCGATTGAGACTGCGAGAACTTCAGGATTGTTTGATCATGTTGTCGTGACTACCGATGATGCCGAAATTTCAGAGCTGGCAAGGATCTGGGGGGCGGAAGTTCCCTTTGTACGTCCCGCGGCGTTGGCGGATGACTTCACCCCTACCGTTCCGGTCGTTGCACATGCTATTGGTGCTTGCCAATCACTGGGTTGGCAAGTCGATCAGGTTTGCTGTATTTATCCAGCCGTGCCGTTTATGCAGAGTGCCGATCTTGTGGCTGCATTGCAGATGCTGGAGGCTAATGATGCGGATTATGTCTTTCCTGTTGCCGCTTACCCTTCCGCTATCCAGCGCGCGCTACGGCAATTGCCGAACGGGCTGATGGAGCCGTTTTATAGTCAATATGTCTCGACTCGAACCCAAGATCTTGAGCCGGCTTATTACGATGCCGGACAATTTTATTGGGGGCGAGCTCAAGCTTGGCTGGAGGGAAAGAATGTTCATCAGTATGGAATAGGCATGGTGATTCCCAGTTGGCGCGTGGTTGATATTGATAATTCTGAGGATTGGCTGCGGGCCGAATTGATGGTTGCCGCATTTAATGGCGCGAACAGCCCTGCCTAAAGCCCTTGTACGAAACTAATTGCCGGAGATAAAAATGGCTGAAAAATTTAAAACACCGCAGGAGGAATTCTGGGCGGGCGAGTTTGGTGCCGACTACATTGGCCGAAACAACAGCCCGCAACTCTTGGCATCGAAACTGAATTTTTTTTCGAAGGCGCTTAAACAGGCGGGTTTCGTGACATCTTGTCTTGAGTTCGGGGCGAATATAGGAATGAACCTGAAGGCGCTGCAACTGCTATATCCGGATATTCATCTGCAAGCGGTGGAAATCAACCGCGATGCGGCAACGCAAGTTAAAAACCTGATTGGGGAGAACAATGTATATGAAGGCTCCATTTTCGAATATCCGGTAGTCGAGAAAGTGGAGCTCACATTGATCAAAGGTGTGCTGATCCATATCAATCCGGATATGCTGGATAATGTCTACGAAAAACTATACCAATCATCCAACCGTCTGATTTTAATATGTGAGTATTACAATCCGATACCGGTGGTCATTCCCTATCGGGGGCATGCGGACCGTTTGTTCAAAAGGGATTTTGCCGGTGAAATGCTGGAAAAATACACTGACCTAAAGCTGGTCGATTATGGTTTCTCCTATCACCGTGATCCTGCTTTTCCTGGGGACGATGGTACTTGGTTTTTGCTGCAAAAGGCTTAGATAAGCATGAGGATTGCTTTCCGTGTCGATGCTTCTGTTCAGATCGGTACCGGCCACTTCATGCGCTGTCTGACGTTGGCGGATGAATTAACGCGGCGCGGCGCCCAGATTCGTTTCGTCAGCCGTTATCTGCCTGAATACTTGGCTAAGCTGTTGGTAGAAAGGGACTATGAGTTGGCAATGCTCGATAGTACTGAAAATGATGCTGACTTAGATGAACTGGCTCATGCGCCATGGCTGGGTTGCAGTCAGGCACAGGATGCGGAGAACTCTATTAAGGCGTTATCCGATAGGGCTTGGGATTGGCTCATTGTTGACCACTATGCAATGGATTGTCGCTGGGAATCCAGGCTTCGACAAGCGGCCAAAAAAATCCTGGTGATTGGCGACTTGGCGGATAGAAAGCACGATTGTGATGTATTGCTTGACCAGAATTATTATGTGGATCTGAATACTCGGTACGCAGATAAAGTCCCCGATCATTGCCGACTGTTACTTGGTCCTGGTTATGCATTGTTGCGTGAAGAATTCCGAAATTTTCGCGAACAGGTCGAACCCCGCAAAGGTTCGGTTAAGCGTATCTTGGTCTTTTTCGGCGGTATGGATGCCGATAACTATACGGGCTTAGTCATCCAGTCGCTGATTGATATGGGTGTTTCGGATATATATGTGGATGTAGTGATTGGCGCTCAACATCCCTGTCGTGAAGCAATCGAGGCAGCCTGTCTTAGTCCCCATTTTACTTGTCATGTGCAAACGAAGCGGATGGCCGAGTTGATGGCGGCAGCTGATTTGTCGATTGGTGCAGGAGGTGGTGCAATCTGGGAGCGTTGCTGTCTTGGGTTGCCGACGATAGTGATCTGTACAGCTGAAAATCAGCGCAAGCAGATTGTTGATGCCGCGTCAGAAGGATTAGTGTATGTCCCTGATCTAAAGCATGAGATTGGTCTGATAGTTGAACGTCATATTCGATCCCTCATGGAAAATAGTTACCTGAGGCAGCTGATCTCTCTCAATGCTATGCGGGTTGTGGATGCTAGGGGGGCGTTGCGCGTTATTGCCAGTATGAGCTGTAGCGGCATTGATATGCGCATGGCAAGGATAGACGATTTCGAGAACTTGTTTGTTTGGCGTAATCATCCGACGATCAGGGCTGTTTCACGGAATTCCGCCCTCATCAAGTGGGAAGATCACTGTCATTGGTTTGCTTCGCTGTTGACCGATCCGAATAGGGTCTTGCTTATTGGTCAGCGAGACGGTGTTCCGATTGGCGTTGTACGGTTTGATATTCAGCATCATCAGGCGGAGGTCTCTATTTATCTGGTACCCGGCATTACAGGTTGTGGACGCGACTTATTATGCAGTGCGGAAATGTGGTTCGTCCAAAATCGCCTGGAAGTTAACAGCCTCCATGCGGATGTGTTTGGGACTAACCTGCGTTCACATCAACTGTTTCTATCCGCTGGATATGAGATTGAGTCCACTTCCTATTTTAAGAAGCTTTAAATAGAATGAATAATGTAGTCAAGATTGCCGGGAGATCAGTCGGGCTAGGCCATGCTCCCTTTATCATCGCCGAAATGTCGGGCAACCATAATCAGTCGCTTGAACGGGCGCTTGAGATCGTGGACGCGGCCGCCAAAACCGGTGCGCATGCGCTGAAAATTCAGACTTATACTCCGGATACGATGACGTTGGATCTGGATGAACGAGAGTTTCATATCAGCGATCTCAAGAGCCTTTGGGCGGGGGCGTCTTTATATAAACTCTACGGCGAAGCCTATACGCCGTGGGAGTGGCATAAACCCATTTTCGATAGGGCGCGTGAGTTGGGTATTATCGCTTTCAGCACCCCGTTCGACGACACGGCAGTGGATTTTCTGGAAAGCCTGGACGCGCCTTGCTACAAAATCGCGTCTTTCGAAAACACCGATTTGCCGTTGATTCGCCGCGTGGCGGCTACCGGAAAACCCCTCATTATTTCAACCGGCATGGCTACCGTCGCCGAACTCGATGAAACCGTGCGCGTAGCACGGGACTCGGGCTGCATGGACTTAGTCCTGCTCAAATGCACCAGCACTTATCCTGCCATGCCAGAAAATACCAATATTTTGACCATCCCCCATATGCGTGAGCTGTTCGGCTGCGAAGTGGGGCTTTCCGATCATACGATGGGGATAGGTGTGTCGGTGGCCAGTGTGGCATTGGGGGCGACCGTCATTGAAAAGCACTTTACCCTCAATCGTGCCGAGGGCGGTGTGGATAGTTCGTTTTCAATGGAACCCGAGGAGATGGCGCAGTTGGTGCTGGAAACCGAACGTGCCTGGCAGGCGCTGGGGCGCGTGAGTTACGGTCCGACTGAGGTCGAGCAGAAATCTCTCCAGTTCCGCCGTTCACTTTATATTGTGCAAGACCTAAAGGCTGGCGAGGTGTTGACGCGTGACAATGTGCGTGCAATTCGGCCGGGCTTGGGATTGCCTACCAAGTATCTGGAGCCGCTGCTGGGTAAGTCTGTGAGGCTTGATGTAAAAAAGGGAACAGCGCTGGGATGGGGGCTGATTAAATGAGTGCGGCAAGCAGGGATTTAACGTCTTTGCGCGTACTGATCGTGGGTTGCGGCAATATTGCCGGCGGATTTGATCAGGGACGCCCTTCGGGATATTTTCCGTATTCCCATGCGGGCGCATACACTCGTGATGGACGATTTGATTTGGCGGCATGCGTTGAGCCGGATGATAAACGGCGTAACGGATTCTTGACCGCCTGGGGCATACACGTAGGTTTTCATTCTATTGAGGAGGCACTAGGATCGGGTAATTGGTTTGATGTGATCAGCATCTGTTCGCCAACGGATTGTCATGCCCATGATCTGGAAACGGCATTGCTATTGAAGCCAAAGTTGATTTTTTGCGAGAAACCGCTGACTACATCGGTAGTAGCGAGCAAACGGCTGGTCGCAGAATGTGCCAAAATGAATATTCTGCTGGCGGTAAATTACACGCGTCGCTGGGATGCTGAGGTATTGAAGCTCCAAGCTGATATGAAAGCAGGTCTATGGGGACAATTGCGGTCAGTCGTTGGTTATTACAATAAGGGCATAGCGAACAACGGCTCGCATATGCTGGATCTTTTGCACTTGCTGGTCGGCCCCATGGAAATTGTTAAAGTCGGTAAGCCTATAGATGATTTTTTTGCCGATGACCCAACGGTAATGGTTTGGCTGAAGTGTCCTCATGGCACGCCAGTGCTGCTTGCGTGCGGTCACGCTAAGGATTATGCAATCTTTGAGCTTCAGCTGGTCTTTTCGCGGGGTATGCTTACCATGGAAGAAGGGGGACTGTTCTGGCGTGAGCGCCGTGTCATGGATAGCGATACATTCAAAGGTTATCGTATGCTTGAATCGGGTGTTCGCCGAGCGGGGCAATATCCGAGTGCCATGCTCAAAGCTGTCGACAATATTTATCGTGTAATTAAGCAAGGTGACCCGCTGGCTAGCACAGGTGAATCGGCATTGGCCGCACAATGTGTCTGTGAGCAAATCAAGCAGGACGCCAGGCAAAATGTACAAGAGATATAACAGAAAAGGACGACCAGTATGAGCAATCCGAAACTCGCGCTGTTTGGTGGTCAAAAAACCATTCAAACGACTTTTAAACGATATAATTCCATCGGTATAGAGGAAGTTGAAGCTGCTAAACAGGTGATTGAAAGCGGTGTGCTCTCCCAATTTCTGGGCGTATGGCACGAGGATTTTTATGGTGGTCCCAAAGTAAATGAATTCGAGCGGCAGTGCGCCGAATATTTTGGGGTAAAGCATGCCGTCACGGTAAATTCATGGACTTCGGGTCTTGTCGCTGCGGTGGGAGCGATAGGTATAGAACCGGGTGACGAGGTGATTGTTACACCGTGGACCATGAGCGCAACTGCAACAGCCATATTGCATTGGAATGCAATCCCTGTGTTTGCGGATATTGATCCCGAGACTTTTAATTTAGACCCCAAGTCAGTTGAGGCAAACATTACGCCATATACCAAGGCTATTATGGTGGTGGATATTTTTGGCCAATCGGCCGATATGGATAAGCTGATGGCAATCGCGGCTAAACATGGGCTCAAGGTCATCTCCGATACCGCACAAGCGCCAGGCGCTCTTTACAAGGGCAAACACGCGGGCACTCTTGCCGATGTAGGCGGGTACAGTCTTAATTATCATAAACATATCCATACCGGCGAGGGTGGGATACTGGTCACTGATAATGACGAGATTGCCGAGCGGGTGCGGTTGATTCGCAACCATGCTGAAGTGGTAGTCGGTGACAAAGGCGAGACCAATCTGTCGAACATGATCGGGCATAACTTCCGGCTGGGCGAAATTGAATGTGCGATCGGGATTGAGCAGCTCAAGAAGCTCAATCGATTTGTCCGGTCCAGGCAAGTATTGGCTAATAGGTTGACTGAGGGATTGAAAGGATTGCGAGGCCTTCGGACACCGGTGGTTAAACCGGACTGTACCCATGTTTATTATGTTTACCCTATGGTGTTGGATATTGATAATTTAGGCGTCAGCCGGGAACGTATTCATGCCGCCCTTCAGGCGGAGGGTGTTGCGGTGAGTAAACACTATCAGAATATTCATCTATTACCTCTTTACCAGAGCAAAATAGCTTATGGATCTATGGGCTTTCCTTGGACATCAGATATTTGTCGACGAGATATCGATTACAGTAAAGGTATCTGCCCTGTGGCGGAACAGCTGAATGATTCAACCTACCTGGGCTTCGGAATGTGTGTTTACGATCTCACGGAGAATGATGTCGATTTAATTGTTATAGCCTTTCATAAGGTATGGAAAAACCTTGAACTATTGCATGATGAGTAATTCCGGGATCGTAGCCATCGTTGCCCACGATGCGGGTGGGGCGGAAATATTGGCAAGTTATGTCGCGCAGAACAATATTTGTTGTAAATTGGTATTGGGTGGCCCGGCTGTCAATGTTTTCAAACGCCGGTTTGGGGCCATTGAGATATGCACCCTGGAAGAGGCTATATCGGCCTGTGACTGGTGCCTGTGTGGAACAGGATGGCAGTCGGATTTGGAATGGCGCGCAATTGAACAAGCGCATAAGGCGCAAAAGCGTATCGTCGGCTTTTTGGATCACTGGGTAAATTATCGGCAGCGTTTTGAGCGCAAGGGTATTCAATATCTACCTGATGAGTTATGGGTGGGAGATGCAGATGCTGAAAAATTGGCGCGGATGCATTTTCCATGCGTCCCAACCCAACTTGTCCCTAATCCCTACTTTGTCGAACTCCAGCAGCAAATTATTGAGCTTGAGATAAGGAAAAGTTCCGTTAGCGATGGAGGAAAAAGAGTTTTGTTTGTTTGTGACAATATTTCAGATCATGCCCGTTTGCAGTATGGTGACGAGCGTTATTGGGGGTATACCGAATTTGATGCAATCGAATACTTCTTGGAAAATATACAAGTACTTGGCGATTCTGTTGCAAGCGTAGTGATTCGTCCGCATCCTTCTGATACTAAAGGTAAGTATGACTGTATTTTGGATAAATACGCAGGAATTGTTCAATTGAGTGACGGTAAGTCGTTAATCGAAGAAATTGCTGTGTCTGATGTGGTTGTTGGTTGCGAGAGTATGGCTTTAGTAATTGGCTTATTGGCGCAAAAGAAGGTGATTAGCAGTATTCCTCCTGGTGGGTCTGTTTGCCGGTTGCCCCAGCAGGACATTCTGCATTTTCGGGATCTGGTGGATAAGTGAGTCGCTGGGAAATAAATTTTAAAGAGAACAAACAAGTTTGGGATGCTTTTTCTGCGTCCTCCCCGCAACGAAGTATATTCGTTTATACCAAGTTTCTGGATTCCTTGCTGGCTAATTATGATTTAGTGACCTGTTACGAAAAAAGTAAAATTGTTGCGGGTGCAGTATTGATCTATTCAGACGCTGGCGAACCAATAGCTAGACCGCATCCGTTTACCCAATATCAAGGTGTTTTATTGGCTGATAACGCTAATCAGTCTACGCACTCTCAAATTACGCATGAGTTCAAGGTCGTTGAATATTTTATTAGTCAATTAACTGAGTATTACAAGAAATGCTGTTTTTGCCATTCCTGGCGATTAAATGATTTACGCCCGTTCTTGTGGCATAACTATCATGAGCTGAACAAAGGGCAATTCAATTTAGACTTACGTTATACAGGGATTTTGGATTTAAAAAAATACCACGATTTTGAAATTTATCTAGCATCGGTAAGGTCGTGCAGGAGGCAGGAGTTTAAAAAGTCATCTCAGCTGCTAATGCTTGAATTTAGTGATGATGAGGCTATATTAGATTCCCTTCATGCCATGACTTTTGCGCGTCAGAATATACAAAGAAACCATCAGGATGCGGCTTTACTTAAGTCTATTTGTAGACATGCTGTTGCCGGTGGTTATGGGAAGCTGAGTCTCGCCCGGTTGGAGGGACTGCCTGTTGCTGCGGTGCTATTTATCTATGATGACAGGACGGCGTATTATTTGTTTGGTGCGAATGACCCGGCTTTTAGAAGCAGCAATGCGGGTGGTTTTTTGTTGTTACAGATGATAAAAGATGCGTTTGAGACTGAAATGGAAGAGATTGATTTTGTGGGGATTAATTCGCCTAGTCGCGGTGACTACAAAATAAGCCTTAACGCCGAGTTAAAGGCGTATCACCTAACGACTCTGATTAATTGCTGAGCCAAGCGTTTAAATGGTGATGTTTGCAATGGCCAAGTGGTAATGAAGCGAAAAATTAAAGGAATTCATTAGTACGCCGATAACTATTACGAGTTTACAGTAGCAGTTTTTTAAAGCTGAATTTATAAAGTATTTCAAGAGGATACGATCATGTCAATGGCAATCAACACAAATTTAGCCGCACTTAACGGTCAAAATAATTTACGTAAGACCAGTAATAGTTTGGCGATGTCAATGGAGCGTTTATCATCAGGTTTGCGGATTAACTCTGCTAAAG
>CANNNN010000051.1 GCA_947506075.1 Methylococcaceae bacterium | reverse complement strand
TGGCATTGCTATTCATTTCATCGGTGCTCGGTGTGGTAGGTTCATGGATAGTGCTGCATTTCCAGCTTCAGCAATTAAAACCAAAAACGCGATCGGGCAAAATTATTGGCACTCTTGCTTGCAGAGTGCTAGAATTTAGAAAATGTTTTTTACATGGGAGTCCCAATGAGTAACGCATTAGCTTTACCTGTTAATTTATCGGTCGGAACGTTTGATGCCTATTTGAATGTCGTCAGGCAAATGCCTAAGTTGACAGTAGAACAGGAACGCGAGTTAGCCTTACGATTTAGAGACGAAGGTGATCTGGAAGCCGCACGCGAACTGGTTATGACTAATTTGCGCTTTGTAATTCATGTTGCCAGAGGTTATAGCGGTTATGGCTTGTCGATGCCGGATATTATTCAGGAAGGCAATATCGGTTTGATGAAAGCCGTTAAGCGTTTTGATCCTGATGTCGGTGTGCGCTTGGTTTCTTTCGCTGTACACTGGATTAAAGCTGAAATCCATGAGTATGTAATCAAAAATTGGGGTATCGTCAAGATAGCCACAACCAAGGCGCAGCGTAAACTGTTTTTTAACCTCAGAAAATCCAAGAAGAATATAGGCTGGTTATCTAATGACGAAGCAGAGGCGATAGCCAACGACCTCAATGTCGATCTGAGTGCCGTTTACGAAATGGAAAAACGTTTGGGCAGTAAGGATATGTCGTTTGATATGCCGGTCGATGAGTCCTCCGAAGAAAGCTATGTTGCGCCAGCGAGCTATCTGCATCAGCACGGCTCAGATCCAGCAGTGCTGCTTGAGGATTCTGATTGGACTGGTCATGAGCAGGATTTATTGGCTGATGCGATGGCTGAGCTGGACGAACGCAGCCTGGATATTCTGTCTAGTCGCTGGTTGATGGACAAGAAAGCGACCTTGCATGAACTTGCCGAACGCTATAACGTGTCTGCCGAGAGAATCAGGCAACTGGAACAGAATGCGATGAAAAAATTGAGGGTGGCGGTAGAACTTGCTGCCTGATCCTTCGGCTACGCTCAGGACGGGCTCTTTGAAAGATTGATGCTCTCAAGGCTTAACGATGACATCGTTAAGCCTTTTTTATTGCTTTACGGTTTTATTGTAATCCGTTTACTCAACCGGTCTAAGTATATCCAGAACCGCTTGAGCCTGTTGCGCCGTTTCAAGGCCAAGACTGGTCAGATAGCCTCCGTCTTCCTGCGTTACCAAGCCTTTTTCGAATAAACGATGGGTGGCGGCTATCGTTTCCGGTGTAGCGTTTTTATGTACCTTGATGCCTTCTTGGGTGGTGGACAGGTTGTAGCGAACCAAAATGTTCAGTTCTTCTACAATAGGTTGGGTATAGGGCATAGTAAATCCTCATCATTTATTAATTAAGACGGTAGCATAAAGCTATTTATTACGTAGGAGTATCTTTTTTTACTCAGCCTTCTTTCTTGCGACGATAACGCCATCACGGGTCGGATTGATAAAGGCGTCAAATTCCGGATCATTAAAAATGAGTTCATTGTGTTCAATAATGGCCTCGGTCCAGCCGGGAAAAATATCGGTAGGATTTTCTGCGGCTACCCGACCGCGCCACAGCACATTATCGGCAATATAAAGCCCGCCGGGACGTATCCGGTCTTTAGCCATGCGCCATACCGCCGGGTAATCGCCCTTGTCGACATCGTTATAGCAGATGTCGAATAAGCCCTTCGTTTGTGCAAAAATTTCCTGGGCCATGCCAGCCTGAAAATCAACTCGCTCCCACAAACCGGCGGCACTGAGATATTGCTCGGCTTTTTGCTGGTTCAGGAAATCGGCATCAGTGCAAATCACCCGGCCTTTCGGACCTACCGCCCTGGCAAACCAATAAGCTGAATAACCATAGCCGCTGCCGAATTCAAACACATTTTCAGCGTTAATCATTTTGGCCTGTGTTTCAAGAAAAATACCCACCAAGCGGCCAACGATAGGGAAATTGTTTTTCAAAGCCTGCGTTTCCATGTCGGTCAACACCGAATGATCGGTATTTCGCAATAGCTTTTGCATATAATTTTCAATGGCCGGATTGACTGGAATCAAAACGCCTGGATTTAAAACAGATGGAGATTTTATATTGGCCATTTTGTTTCTCATGATAGAGCAGGGATAAGGAAACTAAGGGGGGGCAAATTTTGTGAAAGGGCTTTAAAGCAACTGGACGCGAAAGCATAGTCCGTAGGATAACGAATTAGATTCGTTAGAGCAAGGCGGGAGTCTGAGTGCGATCTTCAGCCGACTCTAAGTGATTGATAAGCCGTTTTTAAGTAAAGATATCTTATAGGGTCATCATGTTTATTTACGTTCCAGTGTATTTACTTGGCCAGTATTTTATTTATTCCGAGACGCCTAAAGTCTGTTCTATTAAGTGGTAAACTAAAGCACAAACCACTAACCGCATTGTGAGGCTAAAAACCATGGCCGATAAGTCATCAGCTATCCCCAGATCAACATCCGAAAACCTCATTGCCGTATTGAGTCTGCTGGGTATAGGCGCTTATCTGGTATTGCATTATGCGTTGGATATTGGGCATGAAGTCTATACGCTGTCATTGAATTCAGTGTTAAGCTCGGCGGCTGCCGAACTCTACCAGGGGCGATTGATTTTCCCGATCGAGCTGGTTTCAGTGCCTTTGTTAGCTGTGTTGTTGCTGGGCGGCATTCCGCTGGTTTATCAACTCGGTGTAAAACTGGGGGAGGGCGATTGGGGTTCCGACTTGTTGGCAGGTATCTCTATCGTTACGGCGGTTTTACTGGATGAATATTTGGCTGGCAGTTTAGTCGTTTTGATGTTGTCCGGCGGCGTGGTGCTGGAAACTTATGCGGTGCGTAAAGCCTCCTCGGTATTGGAGGCATTATCCCGGCGGATGCCGTCGGTAGCGCATAGAAAATTGGCTGATCAACTGATCGACATTACCACGGCGCAGGTGAATATTGGCGATACCCTTTTGATATTGCCGCATGAACTCTGCCCGGTGGACGGCACGGTATTGGAAGGCACCAGCACCATGGATGAATCCTATCTGACCGGAGAGCCATATATGATGTCGAAAACCAGTGGCTCTCAAGTGATGTCCGGAGCGATCAACGGCGATTCTGCGCTGACGATACGTGCGGACAAGCTGGCTATCGATTCCCGTTATGCGAAGATCATGGAAGTGATGAAGTCTTCCGAGCAATATCGGCCCAATATCAGGCGGCTAGGCGATCAGCTGGGCGCGCTTTACACTCCGTTGGCCGTTATCATAGCCATAACTGCCTGGGCGGTCAGCGGCGATGTGGTTCGTTTTCTGGCAGTGTTGGTCATCGCCACGCCATGTCCGTTGCTGATCGGCATACCGGTCACCATCATCAGCTCGATTTCGCTGGCCGCGCGGCGGGAAATCATCATCAAGAATCCGGCAATACTCGAAACCATCGGTACCTGCCGTACCGCGATATTCGATAAAACCGGCACCCTGACCTATGGCCGACCGTCGCTGACTGCGCTGATTCCAGGCATGGAACATGACGAGCAGGAGGTATTAAGATTAATCGCAAGTTTGGAGCGCTATTCAAAACATCCGCTGTCGCGCGCTATCGTTAGCGCCGCAGAAAAATTAAAGTTATCCTTGTTAAATGTGAGCCATATCACCGAGTTGCCGGGGGAAGGACTCGAAGGCAATGTGGAAGGGCGACAACTCAAGATTACCAGTCGTAAAAATGGCGTTGAGCAACACCCGGAGATAGCCGAATATTTGCCGCAGGTCAGCGGTGGTCTGGAGTGCGTGGTGCTGATTGATGAGGTATATGCTGCGACTTTGCAATTTCGTGATGAGGTGCGCAGCGACAGTTCATCCTTTATCAACCACCTCAAGCCCAGTCATCTGTTCGATAAGGTGATGCTGGTGTCCGGCGACCGGGAATCGGAGGTGCGTTTTCTTGCCGAACAAGTCGGTATCGAGCATGTTTATTTTAGTCAAAGTCCCGAGCAGAAACTGGAACTGGTGCGTGCCGAAACCAAGTTGGCAAAAACCGTGTTTCTTGGCGATGGCATCAATGACGCTCCGGCGCTGACGGCTGCGACTATCGGCATAGCCTTCGGTCAGAATAGCGACATCACCGGCGAATCGGCGGATGCGGTGATCATGGACAGCTCCTTGTTAAAAGTCGATGAGCTGTTTCATATCGGCGAAAGGATGCGTAAAATTGCGCTGCAAAGCGCGGTGGGCGGTATGGCGCTGAGTCTGATCGGCATGGTCTTTGCCGGTCTGGGTTATTTGACACCGGTTGCCGGAGCCATTACCCAGGAAATTATCGATGTATTAGCGGTATTGAACGCCTTGCGAGCCGCTATGCCACCAAAAACGCTGTCGGATTTTTAATTAAATGCTGTCCGCGAAAACGAGGCAGATCGGGGTCGAAAACCTCAATCGAAACGTTCGAAGTCTACGGCAATGTACCTTATGTTAGTCACGTACATGCAAAACCCGTCACGCATCAAATAAGTTGTGCCAAGCCGGTTTTTCGTGCCTTTCGTGCTAAGCGTAGGCAGTTTTATATCAGTAAATACCAGGAAATAAATGACACCTCATCATCCCGAAATACACAGGACTCATCGCATCGGCTGGCTGCGCGCGGCGGTGCTGGGCGCAAATGACGGCATCGTGTCCACCGCCAGTTTAATCGTCGGTATTGCCGCCTCCCATGCGACGCATAATGATATTGTTTTGGCCGGTGTTGCAGGTTTAGTTGCCGGGGCGATGTCGATGGCGGCTGGCGAATATGTGTCGGTCAGTTCCCAAGCCGATACCGAACACGCCGATTTAAAACGTGAGCGCAAGGAATTGGATGAAAATGAAGCGTATGAGCAAAAGGAACTGGCGGCTATCTATGTATCGCGCGGACTCGATCCTTTGTTGGCCGTGCAGGTCGCCGAGCAACTGATGCAGCACGATGCTTTGGGGGCCCACGCCCGTGACGAGTTGGGCATCTCTGAATCAGGTACTGCAAGACCGATCCAGGCGGCGCTGACCTCGGCAGCCACCTTTGCTGTTGGCGCGGCCTTGCCTTTATTAATAGTGCTGTTTGCTCCGGCTGCCGATTTAATCGTGCTGGTGTCAGCCGCATCCTTGCTGTTTCTAACGCTGTTGGGTATCTTGGCGGCTTATACCGGAGGTTCTGGCATCATCAGGGGCGCTTTTCGCGTGGTCTTCTGGGGCGCACTGGCGATGGGCTTGACCGCCGCTGTTGGTTCTGTTTTCGGCACGGTCGTGTAACGCTTTGACTTGGCAGGTTTACATCATTCTTTGCACTGATGGCACGCTCTATACCGGCATCACGGTCGATGTTGTGCGGCGCTATGACCAACATGCAGACAAATCGGGTGCCAAATATTTTCGCGGCAGACAACCCAAAAAGCTGGTTTATGTCGAAACCGGACATGACCGCAGTTCTGCGAGTAAGCGGGAAATCGTCATTAAAAAACTGCCTCGCTTAGAAAAATTGCAACTGCTGGATGCTGAGGGCAACGAGGTGGGGAGTTTCCAATTATGAATTCACTGTACTCTAAACCGATATTCGATCAGGATTGTCGGCAGTGCGAACGCCTGGATGACTTTTTATGTGCCGTCAAACAAAAGCATCCGGACTACCATGCGCGTCCGGTTGCACCGTTTGGCGACAGCGAGGCCCGCTTACTGATAGTGGGATTGGCGCCCGGCATGCATGGTGCTAATGCCACAGGCCGGCCGTTTACCGGCGATTATGCAGGACTGCTGCTGTATCAAGCACTTTATGAGTTTGGCTACAGCAATCAAGTTAAATCTGAGTCACTGACCGACGGTTTGCTGCTTAAAAACTGCCGCATCACCAATGCGGTTAAATGCCTGCCGCCGCAAAACAAACCAACTAATACCGAAATCAATCAATGCAATGATTATCTGGCCGCCGAGTTGTTTACCTTGCCGGAACGGGCTGTCATACTGGCTTTAGGTTTGGTGGCTCATCAGGCAATTTTAAAAGCTTATGGCTTGAAACAAAGCAGCGCCAAATTTGCCCATAATGCCCGGCATAGCTTGCCGGACGGTGCGACCCTGGTTGATTCCTATCATACCAGTCGTTACAACGTGCAGACCAACCGACTGACTAAAGACATGTTTGACGATGTTTTTCGTAATATTAAACTGCTGGTCGGATAGGGCTGGCTTAGCCAATAATTTTCAATCCGCCCATGTAAGGCCGCAACACCTCAGGAATATGAATGCGTCCCTGATCATCCTGATAATTTTCCATGACCGCAATCAGGGTTCGGCCTGCCGCCAGACCGGAGCCATTCAGCGTATGCACTAATTCGGGCTTGCCTGTTTCCGGGTTGCGCCAGCGCGCTTGCAGGCGCCGCGCCTGAAAGTCCTTGAAGTTGCTGCAAGACGATATTTCCCGATAGGTGTTCTGCCCGGGCAGCCAGACTTCCAGATCGTAGGTCTTGGTCGACGAAAAACCGGTATCTCCGGCGCACAGCAGCATCTTGCGATAAGGCAGGTTCAGCTTTTTTAAAATGGCTTCTGCATGAGTCGTTAATGTTTCATGCGCGATCGCCGAGTCTTCAGGTCTTACGATTTGTACGATCTCGACTTTTTCGAATTGATGCTGACGGATCATGCCCCGGACATCGCGGCCGTAAGCGCCGGCTTCGCTGCGAAAACAGGGGCTGTGGCAGACAAACTTGAGCGGCAGGTCTTTGGCCTCGATAATTACGTCCCTGACGATGTTGGTGACAGGCACTTCGGCAGTCGGAATCAGGTAAAGGGCGGGCTCTTCGCTGGCTTTGAACAGGTCTGCTTCAAACTTGGGTAATTGGCCTGTACCGCGCAAGCTGTCGGCATTGACCAAAAAAGGCACGTAGGTTTCACTGTAGCCGTGTTCGTCGGTATGAGTATCGAGCATCAGTTGGATGATCGCCCGTTGCAAGCGTGCCAGCGGTCCGTTTAAAACCACAAACCTTGCGCTGGCGATTTTGGCGCCTAACTCAAAGTCCATACCCAGCGGACCGCCTAAATCGACGTGATCCTTGGGCTCAAAAGCAAAATTCGGGATGTCGCCCCAGCGGCTGAGTTCGAGATTATCGTCTTCGCTCCGGCCGTTCGGCACGGTCTCATCCAGCAGGTTCGGGATGCCTTCCATCAGGGTGGTCATTTTTTCCTGAATATCGGACAACTCGGTTTCGGCCGCTTTCAGTTCGTCGCCCAGATGCTGAACCTGGTCCAGCAGCGGCTGTACGTCTGCGCCGTTGCTCTTGGCAATGCCTATAGCTTTTGAGCTGCTGTTGCGTTCGTTCTGTAATTCCTGGGTTTTGATCTGGATGTCTTTGCGCCTGGCTTCCAGTTCGGAATAATGCTCGGGGTTAAAGACGAAGGAGCGCCGGTTTAATTGTTCTATAACAACATCGAGCTCGGTTCTGAATAATCGGGGATCTAACATGATGGTATTGTTACCTCTAAAATAGTGTGGTGTGATGCCGCGTCGCTGGAGCAACGCAGACTGCGTTCCCACGCAGCAGCGCGGGAACAGATAATCTATATCTGTCTGCCGATCAGCAAGCCCATCCAGATTACAAAAATACAAATCAGGCCGTTGGCGACAAAAGTGCCCAGCATCAGATTGATGTGGGTATCAAATGAATAACCGTTTTCAACCAGAAACAGCAGCAAATATAAACCGGACAGCGTTAAATAAACGCCGACCATAATCACCGTCAGTACGACGCGGTATTCGACCGATAGCGCCACTTTCTGCAATAAAACAGTCGCTAACAGGCCGATCAAAAAAGCGAACAGTGCGTTAATGGTCATCAGCGCATAGGGAATGAGGCCTCCCGACCAGGAAATGACGCCATCCGAATAATAAAACAAACCCCTTCCGCACAGCAAGCCGATCCAGATCGCCAATACGCAGGCGCTAACGCTGGTGAAGATATTTAACGCCGCTTTACTTAGATGGCCTTGCTCTAGCAAATAAAAAGTTTCCAGCGAAAACGTGGAAAAGGTCGTAAACGCGCCGATAAAGCCGACCAGAATGGCCGCGCGGTATTCGAAGGTCAGGGTAAGGCGTTGCTGCATCAGCGATTCGGTCAGCAAGCCGAGCATAAATGAACCGAGTATATTGACGACTAAGGTTCCATACGGAAAGCCACGCCCCAGCCACTGGTAAATGCCCGATGACACCAGAAACCGCAGCACCGCACCGAAGGAGCCGCCCAATGCAATCGCAATAATCTGATTCATAAACTAGAACTTGATGAAGTGCTCGCGGTAATAACGCAGCTCTTCGATAGACTCGATAATATCGTCCAGGGCCTGATGGGATGAGGCTTTTTTAAAGCCCTCCTTCACTTCGGGCGCCCATCTTGAGGCGAGTTCCTTAAGTGTAGAAACATCGATATTACGATAATGGAAATAGGCTTCAAGTTTGGGCATGTAGCGATACAAAAAACGCCTATCCTGACCGATACTGTTGCCGCAGATTGGCGAGGTATTTTCCGGCACCCATTGTTTTAAAAACTCTATCGTTTGTCGTTCGGCTTCCGCTGCATCGATAGTTGACGCCTTGACGCGTGCTATCAAACCGGATTGCCCGTGATGTTGCTGATTCCAGTCATCCATTCCGGCCAGCGCCGCGTCGGGTTGATGCACTGCCAGCACCGGACCTTGCGCTAAAATAACCAAATTTTTATCGGTAATAACCGTCGCAATTTCGATGATCAGATCGTTGTCCGGATCGAGTCCGGTCATTTCAAGGTCTATCCAGATAAGATGCGATGAGTCCTGCGCCATTGATTGATTCCGTTGTCTTGAAGGGGGCGGTTAGTGTAGCATTGGCTAAATCTTACGTCTAACTCTTAAACATTGAAGAATTTCGCTATGAACAGCTTTACGATTGTCTTTTTATTCGCATTAACCCTGTCCTTTTCAGTCCAGTTTTGGCTGGCGCGGAGACATGCAGCTTACGTTGCTAAGCATCGCCCGGAAGTGCCAGCCGCCTTTAAAGACACGGTTTCGCTGGAAGCTCACCAGAAAGCGGCCGACTACACGCTGGAAAAAAGCAAGTTGGGCGATTTAGACAGTATCCTCGGCGTTATTTTCCTGCTGTTGCTGACGCTTGGCGGGGGTATTAATCTGGCATTCGAATTTTGGGCAGCTGCGCTTGACTCTCCGTTGTTGGCCGGACTGGCTGCGGTAGCCAGCGTTTTTCTGGTCATGACGGCGCTTGAAATTCCGACCAGCGTTTACCAGACCTTTGTGATTGAGGAGAAATTTGGCTTTAACAAAAGCACCAAGCAACAATTTATCAAGGATCAGTTCTTGCAGCTGGCTTTGGGTGCGGCTATCGGTCTGCCGTTGTTGGCCTTGATCTTGTGGGTCATGGACAGTATAGGTTCCTTGTGGTGGTTATGGGCCTGGGCCATACTGATGAGCTTTTCGCTGTTGATGAGCTGGCTGTTTCCGACCGTGATCGCGCCGTTATTCAATAAATTTACGCCGATGGAGGACGGCTCGTTAAAAGACCGCATTTCCGGTCTGCTAGCCCGTTGCGGCTTTAACAGTCAGGGCATCTTCATTATGGACGGTTCCAAGCGTTCAGGTCACGGCAACGCTTATTTCACTGGCCTGGGCAATAACAAACGCATTGTGTTTTATGATACCTTGGTCAAATCGCTGGATGATGAAGAGCTGGAAGCGATACTGGCTCACGAGTTGGGCCATTTCAAATGCAAACATACGATAAAGATGTTGATTGCCACGTCCATCATGACCTTGATCAGTTTTGCGATTTTGGGCTGGCTGATCGATCAACCCTGGTTTTATACAGGACTGGGCGTTAAACTGCCGTCGCATGCTGCCGCGCTGTTGTTATTCATGCTGGTCTCATCATCGTTTACCTTTTTTATGCAGCCGATCAGCGCCTATTTTCAGCGCAAGTTTGAATTTGAAGCCGATGATTTTGCCTCCAACCATGCCAAGGCTGAAAAACTGATCAGCTCGCTGGTTAAACTGTATGAAGAAAATGCCAGCACCCTGACGCCGGATCCGTTGTATTCCGCGTTCCATTACAGTCATCCGCCGGCGGCTATTCGTATTGCCAATTTAGAAGCCAACATACGTACTGCATGATGACCGGCTTACTTGAAGGCCTGGTCATCTCCCATTTAGGTCAGGGGATTGCAGTTGAGCATGACGAAAAAATAGTGCTATGCCAAACCCTGCGGAAGCTTGAAACGGTAGCGGTCGGCGACCGGGTTTTGTGGACACAATCTTCGCCCGATCAGGGGCGCATCGAAGAAATCCTGCCCCGGCGTTCTTTATTGATGCGTCCGTCGCGTAACGGCAAGACTCGTCCGGTTGCGGCCAATATCGATACCGTGTTTGTGGTGTTTGCGATCGAACCTTACTGCGATTTTTTATTGATAGACCAGTATCTGGCTATTTGTGAAAACCGCAATATCGACGCAGCCTTGGTGCTGAATAAAACCGATCTGCCGCAGTCGGATGCTATTGAAAAAGAATTGCTAGACTATGAGCATCTCGGTTATGCACTTTACCGGGTTAGTGCCACAGCGGCTTCGGGACTGGAGCAGCTAAAACAGGCTTTAAAAGATCAGGTCAGTATTCTGGCCGGGCAATCGGGCGTCGGTAAGTCCAGCTTAACCAATGCAATTATTCCCGATAAGGATTTGAAAACCAATACTGTTTCGGCAACCACCAAACACGGGCGGCATACCACTACGGCGGCGACGCTGTATCATCTGGATCAGGGGGGCGATTTGATCGACAGTCCGGGTGTCGCCATATTCGGGCTGGCAGGCTTGTCCGAGCAGCAATTGGCTTACGGTTACCGTGAGTTTCAGCCACTGATTGAGCAATGCCAGTTTAAAAACTGTCGCCATTTGGTTGACAAGGGCTGCGCGGTCAGACCTGCCGCCGAAACTGGTGCCATTTCTATGACGCGGTATCAGCGATTTTTAAAGCTCAGGGAGAAAATGCCGACGGCGTTTATTTGATTTTAAATCCGCAGTTAGTCCACGGAAGGCAAGAAAGACACAAAATAAATCAAATTTTTCCCATTGGTTTGTCTATTCATTCTTTGGGCGATGACCTAAATAGATCGCTATCTCTTTGAAAATTTTAGTGCTATGCGTGTTTTTCGTGGAAAAATGACTTTATCTAGGATAAACAGTTGAAAATATAAAAGGTTCTCTCAGTTATGCGCTTATTTCAAAATTACCCTGATAATTTTAAGACTGTATCGCTGAATATTTTGGTTGCAGTGTTATATATTCTGCTCGCAAAGCTTGGTCTGTACTTTGCGCTCAAGTCGACTACCATCACAATCTTTTGGCCGGCAGGCGGGTTGGCTCTGGCCGTATTGCTGTTGGGAGGCCTGAAATATCTGCCAGGAATTTTCATTGGTGGGGTGGTTACCGGATTCATGGTTATTGATAAGCCATGGGTAATTATAGTGCTGGCGATGGCGAATATGCTGGAATCATTTTCTGCCTACTGGTTGCTAACTAAGCGTCTCAAGTTTAATTCTGCCCTAGGAGTCTGTCCGACTTAGGGTTCAATACGCCAACTTCCAGATAAAAAATTGGGAAAAGTTTAATTTTCTCAAAAACCGCCCATTTACCGAATATATTCGCCACTTCCGCACTATTTGGCTTCTTTT
>CANNNN010000050.1 GCA_947506075.1 Methylococcaceae bacterium | reverse complement strand
CTTTTCGGATGTTCGACGGCTTATCGCTGAAGCCGGACTTAATGAAGATTTTGATAGGGTTTGCCCCAAACCTGGCAAACCCACGAAAAATTCGCTGGTAGCCGTATTGCTGCGCATGGTGGCTTGATGTTTTTTTAGGAAACTTCAGTCATCAAACCCTCTCGTTGTTAATCTATCGTACTGTTAATCCTAAAAAAATAAGAATCTACGAAAAACAAGAAAGTCAAAGGTAGACGACACGAAATAAATCAAGATCTTTTATTGGGATTTCTATGCACTGTTTAGGCGATGACCTACAGTTTAGTATCTCTTTTTAAAAAATCTCGTGCTTTTCATATTTTTATTGGACTCTTTTTTCCCTATTATAATTTACTTCTTATGACAAGAATCGGCAGCACACAGCCTGCTAATATGCAAAAAATTAACAATGCCCAAGTTGTTGGCTGCCAGTCTACCGGATAATGATCGGCTTTGACAGGCTCGCTAACGCCGGGAATACTTGGCAAATCGACGTCGCCACCATCGACTTTTAACTGTGCCTTCATGCCTTTTTCCATATGCTGTGCCAATTCGCAATGCACGAGGTAAGTTTTTTTCTGACTGGGCACTATCAGTGAGGCTTTGAGTTCGCCCTGTCCATAGAGCTCCAGATGAAACATGCCCTGAGGGTAAAGGTAGCCGGGCAAACCGTGAATCATTAACTGATGGCGGATCTGGTCGTCATTGATGAAAGTGATATTGATCCGGGAGCAGGGTGCAACATCCCATTCCTGATTGTCAAAAGCAAACATCTTGCCGGGAAATTTCAACGCGTGTTTCTGCCCGGCATGGATCGTGATATTGACGTCGCCGGAAATCTTAGTGCAGTCTTTAGGCAGATTGTCGCTATTGGCATTCATGATCATGCCTTTTTCGTCCATCATCATATTGCCGTGATGCATCATGGCCATAGGTTCATCGGCCAGCGAAAGCTGTGTATGCAGGCCCAGCATAATCAGGAAAGTCGCTAGTAATTTCATTATTTTCGTTTCCGTTTATAAACCAGCGCAAGCACCATAATCAGACCTAAACTTAAGCCTATACCCAAGCCAAACACCATAATTCGGACGGTGTCGGGCGCAATGTGTCCGGCTTCACCCAGTAACGGCGCGTACTCGCCTTGTCCCCAGACTGCCTGTTTTTTGGCATAATAATCTTTGTTGAAAACCTGGTCGAGCAAGACGTTATGCATTTCCGGCATGCCTTGTTCATCGACAAAAGACTTATAAGCAAGCAATGCGATATTGCCGCCAGGTTCCATGCCATCGGTTGTGGTGCCGGTCGGCACATGGTCGTGAAACATCCATACGCCGGGGCCGTAACTGTGCAAACCGTCGTTTCGGGTTTGCAAATGCAGGTCAATCCTTTGCGCAGGAGCAATGTCGAAAACATCCCGCGTTATCTGCGATCCGGCCGGTTGCTCGACGCCATCATAAGCGGTGATCGTGGCCTTATGCCCGTGTATATGCAGGGCAACTGAAGAGCGCTGGGCGTTGGCCACATGCAATTTTATATCTTCATTTTCGTTGGCGACTATCATCGCGTCTCTTAATGTGTACGGAAAGGAATGGCCGTTCAGCATAAAATAGTTTTCAAACGATTCAGTCATGTTGTAGTCGCGGTTCATCCGCTGCGCAATAAGTCTTGGATCATTTGCACCCTGGATAATTTTCGCCAGTTTTTTATCGACGGATTGATAATACAAATCATATTCCTGACTGTAGGCTTTTTGTACTGCAACAGCAGGATGACGCACCTGACCCGCGCCGATATTAAAGGTTTGCACCCAGTTATTAGGTTGATTTTCTTCGACAATAAACAGGCCGTTCAAGCCCATCATATAATGCTGGGCGGTTTGTACATGGCAATGATAAAACATTGATCCGGCATGACGGGGCTGGATTTCATAGGTGTGCGATTTACCGGGGAACACTGGGTGATCTTCCATGCCGTCATTATCTCCCCCATCAGCCTTATGAAAGGCATGATCGACACCATGAAGATGGATGGTGTGCGGAAGATAATGGGTGTTTTCCAGTGTAATATAAACCTTGTCGCCCTGTTCGACCCGAATCACCGGCGAGGGAGCGCGCAACAGCGGATTGGCAACCAGTGAGTTGAAGTTTTTAAGCGCCATACCGCTGGATTTTGGCGCAAACACCCAAAGTCCGGGCTGAATGCCGGGAGCAATGTCGAAGGTGTTAATCAGGAAATCACCATCGGGACTCGCACCATTAAGCTCTACGACCTCCAGTTTGATACGAATGATATCGGGATCGCCATCGCCATCAAGATCATCGCTCATGGTCAGCGCATCCTGAGCCAGATGGGTCTGCATCAGGGTCTGCATCGACACATTATTGGTACCTTTTACTGCCACCGCAATATCGTAAGGATTATCCGGTTCGCACGCCAACGCTGCATCGATTTTCACGCCATCAATAATCTGCGCCTGCCGCCATTCTGGGTGTTCATTGGAGCAGGGCTTTTCTACGGCGGCAGTTTCTTCTGATTGGTAAAAAACAGTCGCCGGGGGCGTAATGCCTGCATTCTGTAACGGAGTAGGTACAAAATATACGGCAACAGCGACTAATGCAGCGATAGCTAATAGTAATAAAAGCGGAAGAAGTTTTTTGGTCATAACGTCAGAATTTTCTACAAAGTAAGGCTATTGTAAAGGGCTGACCGGTTAAAGCCTAGACGGATTTTCAACTGCGGCAATAGCGGTTTTGGATGGTGTTATGATTAATGTGGTTTATTAAATAACGCCGCAGGACATTATACTTGTTATAATTTCGCCAATGTTTAATGATCATGACATCGCTCACTCTCATTAATAAAGGTCGTCAAACCTTTTCAGTCTTTATGGCTATAAATCTTTACTTGGTATTAATGCATGTCTAATTCGAATTCGTACAATCCTGACCTTGATTGGACTCAAGTAAGGGAAACCTCAAAAATGCTCATTTTATCGGCCATTCAAGTGGAAGACATGTTGAATGCTGCCGATGTATCGGTCAATACCTTGACAGAATCCTTTACTTCGATCGTTGAGCACATGCGGGACATTAATAATCATCTGCTTGCACTCGATTCTTGTAAGGTAAGGGATGAAGCAATAACCTGTTGTTCGGAGACCACAGACAAAATACAAGCCTCGATTATCGCCTTCCAGTTTTATGATCGAATGCAGCAATGTTTGCAGCATGTAACTTCAAATCTAAAGGGCTTGTCGGAACTGGTGGAAAGTCCTGAACGTCTTTACAACCCGATTGAGTGGCAGCAATTTCAGACTCAAATCCGTTCCCGATACACGATGGAATCGGAAAAGTTGATGTTCGATGCGATTGTAGAAGGTAAGTCGGTCAATGAAGCGCTGGCGATAAAAAATAGCCATCAGGAAGAAGACCAGTCCGACAATATAGAGCTTTTTTAATAAACGATGTCACTTAAACGATTAGTCATAATTTGTACCCTGCCCTATTTTCTGGCTGGCTGCTCTGAATTTTACGGTTCACAACCTCCGGCTCCAGTATACGGCGGGTTACCGAAGCATCAAAAACCTTCCGTCAGTGCACAAAAAAAATCCAAGTCTCAGAGTCTAGGGTCTAAAGAAATTGTTAAAACGCAGCCACTTCAAGACTTCTCGGCAATACAGACCGAACCCTTGTCGCCACCCCCCCCCCCTCTGTAGAGCCGACTCCTTTTAACACGGCGGAGCCCTCATCTCCAACATCGACTCCTTTCGAAACAAAAGAATCATCAGTGCCGGCGACGGAATCATGGGAGCCACCACCGCCACTACCACCACCTGTTCCAGAATTAACGCCATTTGAACCTATAGAGCCTACCGTCCGCTTGTCTCCCGCCGTAGGGGCTTTAGTCTCAGCGGCCAATCAAAACAGTCAAGCCGGTGATCTTGAGTCAGCGGCCGCTTCGATTGAACGAGCTATCAGAATTGAGCCAAGAAATGCAAACTTGTATTATAAATTGGCATTAGTAAGGTTAAAACAAGCTAAGCCTCGTTTGGCCGAAGACCTGGCAAAAAAGTCTGCATTACTGGCGGCCACAGATAATACGCTGAAAAGAAATTGCTGGTTATTAATAGCGCATACCCGAGAATTACAACAGGATTTTTCAGGAGCAAAGGAAGCGAAGATTAAGGCCAACAGGTTTTAGGGTATTCATAATGAATAAACGACCAAAAACATCAATCATAATTAATCTGTAGCCAAAAAATAGACCGCAGATGATACTGATTAACACAGATTTTTCTGATCGTAACGGATGGGGTAAGGCAATATTGGTGAATTAAGGATGGCGCTCCTTCTCCCTGAGGACATTGCTATTTACACAAGTAACTTTACCCCTACTCCTGCGTTGCTCTACTTCCCGTATCGAAAACTGATACGCATCAAGCTAAGTTACTTACAGCTCTGCTTTGCAGGCGAAATCTGCACTCCCCCGGCCAACTTCGAAATTTTCGTGTTTTTTTGTGAAAAAAGTGATTTTTCTTGGTTTACAGATGAATTTATCCGCAGCTACAACTGGAAATTAAACTGACAATGTAATATGGTTCCCCTCACATCTTACATAATCGGACTTTTGAGCATCATCTAATGAATAAAGCGATCGTTTTAACTGGAATCACCACCACGGGTACACCGCATTTGGGTAATTATGTCGGCGCGATCAGACCAGCCATTACCGCAAGCAAGGATCCCAATGTCACGCCCTTTTATTTTCTGGCCGATTACCATGCGCTGATTAAATGTCAGGATCCGGAAAGAGTCAGACAGTCCAGTCTTGAGATTGCTGCAACCTGGCTGGCTTTAGGGTTAGATACATCGAATGCAGTTTTCTATCGACAGTCCGATGTGCCGGAAATTCTGGAGCTATCCTGGATGCTGACCTGCGTTACGGCAAAGGGCCTGATGAACAGGGCGCATGCCTATAAGGCGGCAGTTTCCGAAAATGAGCAGGGCGGGGAAAACGATGCCGATAAAGGCATCACTATGGGCTTGTTCAGCTATCCGATTTTAATGGCTGCCGACATGCTGATGTTTAATGCCAATAAAGTCCCGGTAGGTAAGGATCAGATTCAGCATATCGAAATGGCTAGAGATATGGCCGGACGTTTCAATCACATCTACGGCGAACATTTTGTGCTACCGGAAGCGGTTGTTGAAGAACATGCATCAACCTTGCTGGGGATGGATGGACGCAAGATGAGCAAGAGCTATAACAATACCATCCCGCTGTTCGAACCGGAGAAAAAATTAAAAAAACTCATCAACAAGATTAAAACCAATTCGCTGGAACCGGGTGAACCCAAAGACCCCGGGGACTGTACCTTATTCGGCATTTATCAGGCTTTCGCGACCCCGGCAGAAGTGGCTCAAATAAGGCTGCGCTATGCCGCCGGCATCGGCTGGGGTGAAATGAAACAGGTGTTGTTTGAACATATTAATGAACACATTACGCCCGCGAGAGAGCGTTATGAAGCACTGATGCAAGCGCCGGAGCATATCGAACAGCAATTACAGGACGGTGCGCAAAAAGCTCGGGCTGTAAGCGTACCGTTTATGCAAGAATTACGTAAAGCAGTCGGAATTTCAAGAATTTCTTTGTAACTGATGTTTTTATTGTCCACAACGCCTGTCCTAAGTGCAGTCGAAGGCTAGGCGTTGTGGATATAGCTTTTACTACAACTGCCCCAGCGCAAAGGCGCCCAAATAAGTCACTGTAAAATAAAACAACGACAAGACCATACTGGCATAAACGTTGATTGCTAGAACATGTCTGATAATGTTAGTGACCAACGTAAAATCCCAAAACAATAGCAAACCCAACAAATAATAACTTAAAATATCTTCACTGACAGTCAGCCAAATCATCACCGGCACGATAAACAAGGCGACACAATTGGAACAAAATATAATTGCAGTGGCCACTTGTATAAAAGCGTATAAAGCCCTGTTAAGGACCAACATAACGCCTATAAACATAAGCGTTAATATCGTCACTATACTGACTTCGACAAATGACTCTATGGGGTCATCAGTCATGTTGGCTTGCATCAAATAGCCAACAACAAAATAGAACAGTAGATTTTGCTTAAAAAAATCGACTGATCTTGGAAGCCTGAGCGTCTTGCCTTTTAACCAGCATAGCGGCAGATATTGCCTTAAAATATTCATAGTTACCTAAAAATATCGTTACAAGCTATTTAAAATCCTCTGAATCCGAATGCCCGGTTAAGGATAGACCATCATAGGTACTAAAATTATCGTTCAATAACTGCACCAACTCTCTAGTTTTATTAGAGATCTGAGTCAACTGGAGTTTTGTTTTTTTATTCCACCCCATCGGCTCGGAAATCGGCAACAGCATCCGACTGAAAGTAACACTTTTTTCAAATATACCGGCCAAATTCTCCATCAAATGTAGCTCTTTTTGCCGAACATTCAACTGATTGATAATCACCTTCGCCTGGATCTTACTAAAAATCACATGTAAGGGGATCATGATGGCTATCAACGTAACAATGATGACCGGTCCAATGATCGGATCTATCAGAAGCTCCAGTATACCGGCTTGAATTTCCGCAAAAATAGCCAGCGTTGCAATAAAGCCCAGCACAATCAAACTGGAAAAGACTGATCGTTCTTTCCACAGGCCGATGGCCTTTTTTACTTCCGGCATCACCACGTTATTAATTTCGCGAACATTTTTTTCCAGCGAATTCAAAACCCGGTAACTGCGGTCATGACCTACATTGACTATGCGCTGATCTAGCGCAGCGTACTCTGTTGAGTTTTGAATATTAACGCCACTGTCAGAACTAGGCAATACAATAAACTGCCCAGTATTCAAGCCCAATCCGGCCAATTTTCTTTGCCAGGTAGAGATGATTTCGTTGCTGGTCGGCGAATTCGGCATGCCTGTCGGCCTATCTATCAAATAAACAAATTTATTGGAATCCTGATGCAGAGCGATGTTTGCTATGATTTCATCAACCAGTGGCGATGTTGAATCAAATATATCGGTAAAAACCAAAACCAAATCTGCATTCTCGATACTATGTCTTGCTAACAGCGACATAACCGGATTGGACGGAGCAGCGCTGATGTTGGGTGTATCGATGAACAACTTACTTTTTAGGCGGCTACTATTGAGGGTTTTTAATTCCAGATAAGAATTAATCCGATCGCCCTCGCCTTCCTGTTGCTGTTCTATTTTATTGCTGATTTGATAAAACGGAAACCGATGGTCCACGTCCAATGCAGTCCCGGGCAAGGTTGCCTGGCTGGACTGATTATTATGCAATAAGACCGTAAATTTATGACTGGCTGTCTGAATACCGGAAAACTGATTATCCGAGTCCAGATAAGTATTAATAAATCGGGATTTGGCCGTTGAATTGCCGCCAATCAAACTGATAATAGGCCACCATGAGTTTTTACTGGCCGTCGTCTGCTCCATGTCGATGAGTCCGAGATCGTATTCAATTTGATCGAGTTCCTGGAATACTTTTGACGCTTTCAATAATACCGGATTGTCAGCGGCGAAGTGTTTTTCAAGGTTTAGCAGGTATTTGCTTACTGTCTTTTCAGTCATCAGTTTGACACCGTATTTGTTGAGTGTTCATTGGCTAAAGGGGTAACGGAGTATACACCCAGAACCAGCGAATTATATAAAAAACAGCAGGAATAATCAGGCACTTTGCCACCTGAAATAGAGAGATGAAGGTGTAGATATTGTTCTTTTGATGCTCAAAGAAGCTTGATATATAGTATATTATGATTTACACAACAGGCTTTAGGAAACGTGGTTTAAAAAAACAAATGATGAATATAAAAGGTTTGGTTATTGTTCAAAACTTAGTGACACTTACTATGGCTACGTTAATATCAGGTTGTGCCGGTTCTGTTTTTGGTGGGTATGGCGCAAACGGTCAGTCACGCGAAGATTTTGAACATCATGTAGAAGAAGTGTTCCGGTTGCAAAACCGAATGACCAGTAAAGTGATGATGATACTGGATTCCGATGATGCGATTAAACCCGAGGCCTTAATTCAAGCGGAGCAGCATATGCAGCAGATTTGCGCAGATCTTAACGAATACGTTTCTCGTGATCTTGACGGCTTAAACAGTAGCTTTTTATTACGAAGTCGCGTAGAAAAATCAGCGATAGACTGTGAAAATGCGGCGTTGACACTCGAACGACTATTAAAGCCTTAGCTGGTTTTAACATATGAACAAAGCTGACACACTCCCCATCGAAACGCTTGAAAAACTGAACACGTCACAAAATGCATGCAAGGAAAATAGCAACACATAATACCCCACTGATCTGATTCAGAGCATAAGGATTATACAGGTTTACACGGATTTCTTTAAGCGCTGAAGGTCTTTTTCCATACGTTTGTAAATCAGTAATTATCCGTTTAATCCGCGTTCCATTTTTCTATGGAGTTAATGCGGGATTATTTTTTGTTGAGTTCCGGCGTCAAAACCGTATTCTGTGCAGGTTTGCTATCATCGGTTTCCGGATAATCCAGCGTGTAGTGCAATCCCCGACTTTCCTTACGCTGCTGAGCGCAACGGATAATCAATTCTGCGACGATGACCAGATTACGCAACTCCAGCAAATCGCTGGTAACGCGAAAATTACCATAATATTCGGCAATTTCCTTTTGCAGCAATTCGACACGGCTCATGGCCCGGCTTAAGCGTTTATCAGTCCTGACGATGCCGACATAGTCCCACATAAATCGACGCAGCTCTTCCCAGTTATGAGAAACAACCACTTCTTCATCGGAATCACTGACTTTTGATTCATCCCAGTCAGGAATTACCGGTGGAGGCAGAATCCCGGGGAGTTTCTGCAAAATATCCTCGCTGGCCCGCTCTGCAAACACCAAACATTCCAGTAACGAGTTGCTGGCCATGCGGTTGGCACCGTGCAGACCGGTACAAGCAACCTCCCCTATCGCATAGAGGTTAGTAATGTCGGTGCGCGCATAGCTGTCGGTTAACACGCCGCCACAGGTATAATGCGCGGCCGGCACGACGGGAATAGGCTGCTTGGTAATATCTATGTCATATTCAAGACACTGCTGGTAAATCGTCGGAAAATGCTCAAGTATGAACATTTCCGGTTTGTGACTAATATCTAAATACACACAGTCTATGCCGCGTTTTTTCATTTCGTGATCGATGGCCCTAGCGACAATATCACGAGGCGCCAATTCTTCCCTGGCATCAAAATCCTGCATGAACGGTGAGCCGTCCGGCAAAATCAGTTTGCCGCCCTCGCCTCTTACCGCTTCACTGATCAGGAAAGATTGCGCATGTGGATGATAAAGACAAGTCGGATGGAATTGCATGAACTCCATGTTACTGACGCGACAACCTGCTCGCCAGGCCAAAGCGATACCATCACCGGTTGAGCTTTGCGGATTGGTACTGTACAGATAAGCCTTGCTAGCGCCGCCTGTCGCCAGCACAACAACACGAGCCGCTATCGTCCTGACCTGCTGTTTTTTTACATCCAAAACGTAGGCACCCAAAATCCGATTTTCATCACTCCGGGAATCGGTAATTAACTCCACCACATTATGGTGCTCAAACAGTTCAATATTGTCATGTTCCCGAGCGCGTTCGATCAGCGAAAGCGACACCGCCTTACCCGTCGCATCGGCGGTATGCACGATGCGACGGTGAGAATGCCCACCTTCCCGATTCAAATGCAGCTGTACTTCCCCGGATGCATTTTGTTCCTCGGTAAAAACCACGCCCTGTTCCCGTAGCCAATCTATCGAACTTTTGCCGTGGGTCACGGTTAGCCTGACAATTTCGGGATCACACAGTCCGGCACCGGCATCCAGTGTATCGTCAATATGCGATTCTAGCGAGTCATCGGCACCGAAGACAGCGGATATACCGCCTTGCGCATAATAGGTGCTAGCCATCGTCAACGAGAATTTCGACAGAACCGCAATTCGCAGTGAATGATCTGCAAGTTTAAGCGCCAAGCTTAGGCCGGCGCCGCCACTGCCAATAATAAGGACATCGTAATTTTGGGAATGGGGCATTAAGTAATGATAGTCAGTGATTAAATGAGAGGGAATTTATGGGTAAAGTGGCTTAGTTGTCGTTGATTATGGATAATAAAGCTTTTTAGTGTGATAGCAATTTTTTTGGTTGTTATTTTCAACTTACGATATTTTGTTAATTAAACAGAGGTTCTTATGTTTAACCTAGTTAAGGGGTGTTTTTTTCTGCTCGTTTTGTTTAATCAAAACGTATTTGCACAATTACCGGATTTTACCGAAATGGTAAAAACTAATGGCGTTGCCGTGGTCAACATCAGCACCACACAAAAAGCGCAGCCCGAAGCTGAAAATGCGCCTGAACAACAGCAGTTGCCGGAAGGCATGCCTCCCGAAATGGAAGAGTTTTTTAAGCGCTTTTTAAATGAACAAGGTGGCGGGATTGTACCCCGGGATACGACCTCATTAGGTTCCGGTTTTATTATTTCAGCGGATGGTTACATCTTGACCAATCATCATGTCGTCAAAGATGCCGATGAAATCGTGGTCAAGTTTTCCGATCGTCGGGAGTTGCTTGCCAAAGTCATCGGTTCCGATGAGCGTACCGATGTTGCATTATTAAAAGTCGAAGCCAAAGACTTGCCCGCAGTGACCATTGGCGCACCCGATAAACTACAGGTCGGCGAATGGGTTTTGGCGATAGGTTCACCGTTTGGTTTTGAGCAATCAGTGACGGCCGGCATCGTCAGCGCCAAAGGCCGCAGCTTGCCCGGCGGGAATTATGTGCCGTTTATCCAGACCGATGTGGCCATCAATCCCGACAATTCAGGTGGGCCGCTATTTAACATGGAAGGCAAAGTCGTCGGCATAAATTCCCAAATATATAGTCGTACCGGCGGCTTTATGGGACTTTCATTCGCGATACCGATGGATGTCGTGATGAATGTCGTTAATCAAATAAAAGTTACCGGTAAAGCTGCACACGGTTGGCTAGGCGTACAGATACAGGACGTGACGCGTGAACTGGCTGAATCCTTCGGCATGAAGAAACCTCAGGGCGCGTTGATTTCCAAAGTACTGCCCGGCAGTCCTGCAGAAAAAGCCGAATTACAGATTGGCGACATCATCACCGAATATAATGGTCAGCAGATTGAAGCCTCCGGTGATTTACCTCCTATGGTCGGCATAACTCCAATCAATGACAAAGCCACCTTAAAAATCATCAGACAAGGTGAGACAAAAAACATTGAATTTACCGTAGGATTGTTGCCGGATGAAATTGATAAATTGGCGGAAGAAAAAGCTGCACCCAAACTCCCCCATAATCGCCTGGGCATTAATGTCATTGATTTGACCGACGCACAAAGAACAACGTTACAGCTACCTAAAAACGGCGTATTAGTGCAGGATGTTGCGAAGGGGACCGCCAAGGAGGGCGGCATCCAGCGTGGCGATGTGATTTTACGCATCCAGAACACTGTTATCCGCAATGCGGCTGAGTTTGACAAAATAATCCAAAAACTCCCAGTCGGCAAATCAGTCGCAGTTTTAATACAGCGTCAGGGCAACCCAATATTTCTGGCGATTAAAGTAGATAAATAATCCGTCGGATTTCCAACTTATAAAAAACAGCAGGGTTTCCATACCGAAAATGGGAACCCTTTTTTTTAAAAGTGCTTAAACCACCATTTCCTATTAATGCTTCAAAACCGATTGATTTTTTCTGATTGTAACGGATTATGG
>CANNNN010000049.1 GCA_947506075.1 Methylococcaceae bacterium | reverse complement strand
GAATCGGAGCCAAATTATTCTTGTTAAAATCTTCATCAAGATCCAGCAGATCAGATCCTTCCGGCAGATTGCCATCGTGAATCAAATATTCACGTTGCTGGAAATAAGCACTCTTAAAAAACGCATAGCGGTCTACAGCCGCTTCCGTTGCAATTTTTTCCGTAACCAAATTATCTGCACGCAAGTCGATTGCATTCACCCCAAACAGTCCGCTACTGATAACACCACTGTCAATATAGCTAATCGGATTCATCGCCGCATCGCCGAGTAGACCACCGACGCCCCGGGGAGAGCTGGGGCCAAAAAACGGCAACACCAGATAAGGTCCTGATGGCACACCCCAAACACCCATGGTTTGATCAAAATCCTCATTATGCTTGGGCAGATCAATCATCGCAGCGACATCGACCAAACCACCAATACCGCCAATGGTATTAACAATAAAACGTGAGCCATCCAGACCGGTTTGGGAAATCTTAAATTGAAACAGGTCGTTAAGGGTTACGCCAATATCATTAATATTGCTAAAAAAATTAGTCACTCCGCGATCGGCAAACGAGGGCATTATCCACTGATAACCTTTGGCGATAGGCTTCATTGCATAATCGTCAAGCTTATCATTAAATGTTTGCCCCCCCCTATTCCAGCCTTCCAATGGATCCTGCGGGTCTTTTGCAGTCGTTGCGCAGCCTGCCAACAGACCTATCAAAACAAGACATCCAGCTTGGGTTATCAATTTTTTCTGTTGCATACCATTCGCTCCAAAGTGCTATTATTTTTTTAATGGATAAGTTTTCTAGTAACATAGCACAAAGACCCGCATTAATTGCAGATCATTTCTACACCTAAAAACTTAACTTTAAAAAAATGGATACACCTGCAATTCCCCTAGATAAGCGCTTCAGAGGCTACCTTCCGGTAGTCATCGATATAGAAACAGCCGGATTTAATCCCAAAAAAAATGCCTTACTCGAAATTGCGGCGGTTATTGTTGAGCTTAACAGCAACAATAACCTGGAGATAACCGAGCGCTATACCACCCATGTCATTCCGTTTAAAAACTCCGAACTGGACGAAGCTGCCCTTAAATTCAACGGGATAGACCCGCACCATCCCTTTCGGATGGCTATTGAAGAGAAAGACGCGCTAAATATGTTGTTTAAGCCCATTAAAGACGCAGTCAAGCGAAACAACTGCACCCGGGCAATTCTGGTCGGTCACAACCCAGCTTTTGACATCGGATTTCTGAATGCCGCGATTCAAAGAACCCAAATAAAACGCAGCCCGTTTCATCCGTTCAGCACCTTCGATACGGCAACATTGGGAGGATTGGCCTATCAACAGACAGTGCTGGCAAAAATTGCCCAGGCAGCAGGTTTGGACTGGGACAACGAAAAAGCACATGCCGCACTCTATGATGCTGAAAAAACAGCAGAACTGTTTTGCATGATAGTCAATCGATGGGGTGCATTAACTGACAATAACAGATAATTCAATACCTTAACCCTTATTGCTGCTGAGTACCTTTTTTTAGCTAATTGCGCCAGAAACATACGTTAATAACATTATCAACGATTTCCTCTCAAAAATAGCAAGGGATCGGGTAAGCGCTACACTGACCTTACTATCAATGACTTAGGTATTATCGTAAAATCTTATACCATGTACAGAAGTAGACACCGCATCAGCTGTGGTGAGGGTGTCCTGCTTGTGTTTTCACCGTTTTGTCTAGCACTGACGTGTAACATCCTGTATTATTTTTATTTTTTAAACACATTCGCAGCCTTACATGAGAAAGCCGCTTTCCGCTATAAATCTTTGCTACCGAAATACCTCCTGCATCCTTGCCGTCGTAGCAAGCTTGACACTCGCCTCCTGCACCACCATTCTGACCAACTTACCGGGCGTCTATACCGCAGACGTGCAACAAGGCAATATGATAGATCAGGCCATGATCGATCAACTCAGACCCGGAATGAACAAGCGTCAGGTGCTGTATATCATGGGATCACCGATGCTGGTTGATTTTTTTCATCAGAAACGATGGGATTATTTATATTCTGCGCAAATCGATGGCGGAGACCGGCAGCAAAAGAGAGCTTCGTTGTTCTTTGATAATGATCAACTGCTTGGCGTACAAGGCGATTTCAAGCCTAGTTCGATTCCCGTTATTAAAGGCTCGGATGAAACCACCGTCGATGTCCCCAAGCGGGATCTTGACAAAACCCTATGGGAAAAAATCACCAGTCTGTTTGGCTATGACGGCGTTGATAACTCGACCAA
Organism: Methylococcaceae bacterium; assembly: GCA_947506075.1. Lineage (GTDB taxonomy): Bacteria > Pseudomonadota > Gammaproteobacteria > Methylococcales > Methylomonadaceae > Methylobacter_A. The sequence continues at coordinate 9,643 of CANNNN010000049.1, read as the reverse complement.
ATCTGACAAACCACATCCAAAACCTGCTCCAGAATCAGCAGCAGATCAACTGCCACTTTAACGAATTCAGGGGCATCGAACGCCCTTATAGATGTCCAATCGTGTTGGCATTCGTGAATGGGGTTCAAAGCCCCTTCAAAGCCCGCTGACGCCGGGCCTCTTTCGGATCATGAAATAAAGGTCGATAAATTTCTATTCGATCGCCCTCAGTAACAGCTTGATCCAGTTTACAAACCGCGCCAAAAATACCGGCCTTAAGCTCGGATCGGGCAATCTCTGGAAAACGCTCCAGCAAGCCCGAGGCTTGTATCGCAGCTTCAACCGTCGACTCTTCCGGCACTGACAGTCCAACCAATACTTGCTGTTCAGGCCTGGCGTAAGCGACTTCGACCTCAATCATAAATTTCTTTAGCCCTAGTGGTAAACGAACTGACCATGGTGTTGCAGATCTGACTAAAAACCGCACCGAAAGCCAGACTTGCCAGTTTGCCTGACATTTCAAATTCAAGATCCAGAGTAATCTTGCTGGCGTCTTCGCGTAGCGGTATGAAATTCCAGATACCTTCCAGCGAAGAAAACGGGCCATTCAATAGCGAGATCGTCATGCTGCGCCCACGATCGGTCTTGTTCCGGGTGGAGAAGGCTTTTTTAAAGCCGCCTTTGGCAATCACTAACTCGGCTTCAAACAGATTATTGTCCCTCTTGATGATCCGACTGCCGCCGCACCACGGTAAAAATCTTGGATAGGCTTCGACATCATCAACCAAATCAAACATTTGTTGCGCTGAAAATTTGACCAGCGCGCTTTTTTGAATAACCGTCATGCTTAAAGCACCCCAATCACATGTAAAAACACCAGAAACAAGGCGGCCGGGGCCACATAACAAATCAAAATCCTCCACACCTGATAACCGAGCGGCGTCGGCATGCCCAGCTCCTGTTCGGTGTGCTGCTGTGTCATGATCCAGCCGGCGAACACCGCGATGCAAAAACCGCCGATAGGCAGCATCAAGTTAGCTGTTAAATAATCCAGCAATTGAAACAGGGTTCTGTCGAAAATTTTGAAGTCGGACCAGACATTGAATGAAAAAATAGTTAAAAAACCGAGCAGCCAGCTTATCAAACCTGACCAGATGCAAGCTTGCTCACGGCTCATGTTTCTATTTTCAACCAGCCAGGCAACCGCCGGTTCAATCAGTGAAATTGACGACGACAAGGCCGCGAATACCAGCATCACAAAAAACAGAACACCAAATAACCAGCCTCCGGTCATATTGCCAAAAGCAATCGGCAGCGTTTGAAAGATCAAGCCTGGGCCGGCGGCAGGTTCCAGGCCGCTGGCAAAAACAATCGGGAATATCGCAATGCCTGCCAATAGCGCGACCACCGTATCAGCGCCTGCAATCAAAAATACAGTTTTGGCTATCGATACATCTTTCGGCAAATACGAGCCGTAAATCATAATCGCGCCCATGCCTAAACTTAATGTAAAAAAAGCGTGCCCCATCGCGATCAATACACCGTTAGCAGTCAGCTTGCTGAAATCGGGCGTAAATAAAAATTTAATACCCTGGTCATAGCTGTCGGTGGTCATCGCATAAGCCACCAGCAATATCAGCATCACAAACAGGCTCGGCATTAAAAAACGCACGGCTTTTTCAATGCCTGAGTTAACGCCACGAACCACAATCAGCATGGTCGCCAGCATGAACAGGCTATGCCAGAAAACCAACTGCACAGGACTCGCAACAAAGCCATCGAAAAGCCCTTTAATCTCGGCCGCATCGGCGCCGAAAAAACTGCCGGTAAAGGCTTTTAACACATAGGAAGTAGCCCAGCCTGCGATTACGCTGTAATAAGACAGGATTAAAAAGCCGGCGATAACGCCCATCCAGCCTAAATAATGCCAGTTTTTATCGGCCCCGGCTTCTTCGGCCAGGATCTTCATGGTATCGATAGGATTCTGCCTGCTGCGCCGCCCGAGCATGGTTTCTGCCATCATGATCGGGATGCCGATCACTAGCACACACAGTAAATAGACAATCACAAAGGCCCCGCCGCCATTTTCTCCGGTAATATAGGGGAACTTCCAGATATTGCCTAGCCCGACTGCGGAACCTGTCGCAGCCAGAATAAATGCGAAACGTGAAGACCATTCGCCATGTTGTGATTTTTTTATATCCGTCATTTGTGCGCCTGTAAAAACTTAATAATTATAAATATCGCCACGAATGGGGCTATCGTGACAAACTTTTCCGGTTATTGCATAACATCAGTTAGTAATATCGAGTAAAATAACAAAATTATTCCTTTACGTCAGATTTAAAAATCCAAACTCGCACTTATGGCCGACAAAAAGCCCAAGAAAAACACTAATCAGCAAAACGCCAATATTGCCGTTAATCGTCAGGCAACTCATGAGTATTCGATTGAAGAGCGGTTTGAAGCGGGGATTGTTTTGGAGGGTTGGGAAGTTAAAAGTTTGAGGGATGGACGCATCCAACTTAAAGAAAGCTATGTCGTAATAAGGCGCGGCGAAGCCTGGTTGTCGGGCGCGCATATATCACCGCTGCTATCGGCTTCGACCCATGTTAATCCAGATTCCATCCGCGCCAAAAAACTGTTGCTGCACCGGCACGAACTCAGCAAGTTGATTGGTTCGGTCGAGCGCAAAGGCTATACCTTAATTCCGTTGAAGATGTACTGGAAGAACGGCAGGGCCAAGCTGGAAATTGGTTTGGCCAAAGGCAAGCAATTACACGACAAACGCGCGGCCTCGAAAGACCGGGATTGGCAGCGTGAAAAAGGGCGGATTTTAAAGAAGGGCTAAACACTCAACAGCCAAAAACCGAACGCAGATGATTATGCTTGAATAAGATTTTCTTTTTTAAAATAACTTTGCATTTAAACGTCAACTTCCTTCAGAAATGTACTTCTGCGATCATCATACTTATCCCCGTCACCCGCGTTCCACGAAGCCGATCGGTGTTACAAACCCCGATCGAAATGTTTGAAGACTTCGGTAATGCACAAACCCCGTCACGCTTGGTGACCTTTTCACCTTTAACCTAAAATTCTTCAATATAGCTTATGCTCACACACCCTAACCTCCTTACCATAAAAAACAGCCTGCTGATCATCGTCGATTTACAAACAAAACTATCAGCGGCCATGCCTGAATCCGAAGCCGAACTGATGACAGCCAATGCCTGCAGCCTGGTTCAAGCCGCAGGATTCCTGAGCATTCCTATACTGTTAACCGAACAATATCCGAAAGGCTTGGGAGCTACCGATATCAGCATCACCAACCTCTTGTCAGAAAATACCCTGATTTTTGACAAGACAGACTTTTCCTGCTGCGCAGCCGAAGGCTTTACCGACACGGTAGCCAACACCGATCGCCGGCAAATCATCCTGGTCGGTCAGGAAGCACATGTTTGCGTATTGCAAACCGCACTGGAATTGATCCATCTGGGTTATCAGGTGCATGTCGTCGAGGATGCAATCTGTTCACGCAAGGCGGAGCATAAATTTTATGCCTTGCAACGCATGCAGCAACAAGGCGCTACCATTACCAATTATGAATCGGTATTGTTCGAATGGGTAAAACACTCCACGCATCCCGAATTTAAAAAAATTTCCGGACTACTGCGTTAATGCCGATGTCACTTGCCTCATTCATTGAAAAAGTAAAAACTAATGCCCCGGGCAGTTTTGATGAAACAATCTCCGTCATTACTGAAAACTATCATTATCAGGCCACCGAATTTTGCAACGGCCTAAATGAACGCTTGTTAGTCAATCTGGCCGGCACTAACGAAGGTTCCTGCAAGATTTTCGCCTTCGCCCAACTTCACCGACTCGACCCGCAACAAACATTAAATTTATTTGGCGACTATTACCGGCTGGATGTTTTAAATGAACCCGATGGCACAAGCCACCAGAATATCAGGAACTTTATGCAATATGGCTGGAATGGCATTCGTTTTGACGGCGTGGCGCTGACGGCTAAATAAAATTGCTCGACTTTCTAATCATCGGCCAGGGACTGGCTGGCAGCTTACTGGCCTGGGAGTTGATACAGCGCGGTTGCAAAGTATTGATTATTGATAACGGCCAGGAAAATGCCTCACAGGTTGCCGCAGGCCTGATCAATCCGATAACCGGCATGCGCTTTGTTAAATCCACCGATGTTGCTACGCAATTGCCTGCGGCAAAAGCATGCTATTCAAGGTTAGCCGATTTCTTTCAGCAAACGTTTTTCATAGAAAAACCGATGCTGCGGCTTTTGCATAACGATAACGAATTAAGTAATGCAAGAAAGCGCCTTAACAACGCCGACTATCAAGCCTATCTGGGCGACATACAGTCGCCGGGCAATATCATTGACAATCTTCTAACACCGTTCGGCTTTCTGGAACAAAAACAAACAGGCTATTTATCAACCCGGCCACTGTTAAGTTGTCTGCAAGCCTTCTTCATTGCTCAGGACAGTTACCGACAGGTCGATTTTGATTATCGGGACATACGACTGCAACCGACTTTACGCTGGCAGGATCTTGCTCCCAAGCAAATAATTTTTTGCGAAGGCTACCTGGCGGCCAAAAACCCCTGGTTTTCCTACCTACCTTTTCAAGCGGTCAAAGGTGAAATCCTAACGCTGGGACACCTGTCCGAACTGCCTGATAAAATCCTCAATTACGGTAACTGGCTGATTCCAATAAACGCCGGTCAAATCAGGGTAGGCGCAACTTTTGATAGGGAAAACATAGACACACGAACGACTGAGCAGGGCAAACTAAGCCTGTTAAAAGCACTTAACCAGGTCGTACCTGGATTGATACACACAACGCTGATCAGTCAGCAGGCCAACATCCGGCCATGCACACTGGACAGACAGCCATTTATCGGCCGACATCCAACACACAAGCAACTGGCCATTTTTAACGGTTTTGGTGCCAAAGGCAGCTTACAGATACCCTACCATAGTCGGCATTTCGCCGAGGCCTTATTAAACGGCACTCCCCTGCCCAAATCCTGCACTATCGAACGTCATTATGAAACGCATTTCACTGGTTAACACCGCCCATGACCTGATCAAGGCCATCCTAAACCCTGGCGACAAGGCTATTGACGCGACGGCAGGCAACGGACACGATACGCTATTCCTTGCCGAACACATCAGCCCATACGGCCATGTTTACGGCTTTGATATACAGCAGGCAGCTATCGAAGCAACTCGTGAAAAATTCCTAAAAACACACTTATCCGCCTGCCTGACCTTGATCCATGCCAGTCATGCCAACATGGCTGATAACATCCCTGAGCACGATCATGGAAAAATCAAGGTCATCATGTTTAATCTGGGCTATTTGCCGGGCAGCGATAAAAGCGTCATTACCTTAACCGGTTCCACACTATCCGCCTTGACCGTTGCCTGCGACATATTGGCCTGCAACGGCATCATTACCCTGCTTGCCTATCCCGGTCACCCAGGCGGCGACCAGGAAACCGATCAGGTCAGTAACTGGTGCGCGCAACTGGATAGTAAGAAATTTGAAGTCAGCACTGTTTACAGCACTGAAGCTAAAGACTCTGCCCCCCGGCTTTTTGTGATTCGCAAGCTGCACTAAAAACTGCAAGCATGCAGGTTTCCAGGCCTTAGCTTGGAAACTCCGCACCGGATGAGGCAATGATCCTCCGCGGCATCACTACACCAAGCGCTGTCATCACTTAGTTATCGCTAACCCAGACTGAATCCAGATTAAGCGCATTTTTTATCCGTTCCTTATTCGCATTCGCCTCTCCTTTGCTTTTAAAGCCCCCGACTCGTAATCTATACATACTCCCGGGTACGGGCACCACTTCGGCAAAAACACCTAGCCGTGCAAATTCGGCCGCTTTGCTTTTAGCAAACCATTCCTGTTTGAAGGCCACCAGATTTACACCCCAAATTCCAGATGCTTGCGGTGTTTTTATTTTCTCAGGTTTCTGTTCAACAGCTGCTTTTGGAATACTAACCGGTTTAACTATTTTCTCTATAGGCTTCGTTTTTTCTTTGGTCGCTGCAATTTCAGGGACAGCTTGTACTTTGGCGGGCATCGCTTTAGATTTTTCTTCTACCTTAGCCTCTGTAGTGTCAGGCTTGGCATCTACTTTAGCTACCGCAGTTTCATGCTTGATTTCTGCTTTGACGGATTCTACTTCAGATTTAACCTTCTCTTTGGGTAGAGCAATCTGATGCGCATCTTCCTTTGCAATGGGCGCAGACTCATGTAAAGCCTCCTTGAGCGGCACATGACCTGCCTCAGCCTTGACCGGTGTTATTTCGTGGGCCATTTCTTCTTTAATCGACGCCTGCCGATGAGCTGCCTCTAACTCAGGCTTTTCAACAATAGAAGGACCTAAAGGTGCTTTTTGCTCCGAATCGCCCATTTTCGCCTGCAACTGGCTTAGCGCCTTGCTTACCATGTCCTGTTTAACAACCAGTCCAGACACTTTGTTATCCAGCAGATCTACTGGAAACTGTGGATTCACCTTCAACTCCGCTATAAAACCGTAGACCTGCTGATTCAACTGTACAACCGAGTCCATCATTGCGTTGATTTCTTCATTAGGATTGTTTGCAGCAATCATAGCCAGACTTGCTTCAAGTGTTGAAACTGTTTCAGTTAGTTTTGTAACATCACCTTTAGCCCTATAAGCCATCATGCCCAAGCCTACGGCCGAACTTAACGCAACAGTACCAAAACCCAATGCTACATAAGACAAGACCCTGATTTTTTTAACCGTATTTTGTGCAGCTTCCAGTTGTTTTTTAATATCCTCCTGTTCGAATCCCAATGGACTCATGATTGCACTTTCAACATTTTCTTCAGCGGTTTTAGGCGCGAGCTCTTCAACCTTATCAATTGGTGCACCTGTAACTTCGGATTCGAAAGTTTCTAAAGCATCATCTTCGTTCAGAAAGTCCGTATCAGCAAAGGTAACTTCTGACTCATCTTGATTAGTTTCCGAATTATTGCCTGTATCAGAAATATCCATATCAGACGTAATATCGAAATCTGGCAGTAGAAAATCATCTTCCTGTTTATCCTGATTTGATAATTGTTCAGTCTCAGCCAACTGCTGTTCAATCGGCTTGGAAAAATCGTCACTGACTTCATCCAATTGGAAAAAATCATCAATTTCACTCAAATCCCCGTCATTTTCCCGCTGATCGGTCTTCCCACTCGCTTGCTCCATCTCCTCTGCAGAAAAATTATCATCCGTAAACAAGATGTCAAAACCATCATCGACCTCGGATGACAGTTCAACAGCAGCCTGCGATGACAGCATTTCAGCCTCTGCCATCTGAGCCTCTATCTGCTTGGAAAATTCATCCTCTTCGTCAGAAGGCTCGGCATTATCTGTAAGCTGTTCAGTTTCATCACTGCCCACCGCTTCCGATGAACCAGGAATAACTATTTCTGGCTCATCGAAGTCACTAAAATCCGTAAAAATATCTGATTCTGCAACTGCAGCCGTCTGATCTTGGACACTTGATGTTTCTGCCTTAGTTGACAGCATTTCAGCCTCCGCCAACTGAGCCTCTATTTGCATGGAAAAATCATCCTCTTCGTCAGAAAGCTCGGCATTATCTGTAAGCTGTTCAGATTCATCCATGTCTACTGCCGCCTGATCTTCGAAATCTGATGCTTTGTCTATTGCCAGCGTTTCTATATTAGCCACGGCTAAACTGGCTTGAGCTGACAGCATTTCAGCCTCTGCCAACTGAGCCTCTATCTGCTTGGAAAAGTCATCTTCTTCGTCAGACGGATCGACATTAACTGTAAGCTGCTCAAATTCATCCATGTCTACTGCCGCCTGATCATCGACATCTGATGCCGGCGCTGTTAAGTTCACCGGAACTGGCGGTTCAACCAGCTCACTCTGAATCATATCCAAGTCGGCACCATCAGCGTCCAAGTCGAACAAGTCATCAAATGCATTATCGACTACCGTTGGTTCAGGCTCATCCACTTGTGGCGAGCTTTGCAGAACCATTTCCGGCTCATTGAAATCACTGAAATCCGAAAAATCATCCAACTCAGCCATCTTATCCTGATCTTTTCCCAAGTCCGGCTCTTTGTCTGCTGCAAGTGCACTCAGATCAGCATCAGTCGATGCTTTAACCGGATCATCCTGAAGCATATTCAATTCGTCAAAATCATCACCAAAGCCGAATAAATCATCATCTTCGTCTACCGCAGTTTGCGTGGCATCAATTTCACCCACAGCCACTAGTGGCTCACTAAATTCTTCAATATTTGATAGATCAAACGAGTCAATATCTTCCACGACATTGACATCTTTAGTCAGCTCTGTTCCCATTAACGCATCATCGGCATCAAAACCGGCATTCATCAGCAATCTGTCAATAGCATCTTCGTCGTCCTGAAAATCATTGATCGAAAGCAGGGAAGACTCTGCCTTGTCCAGCATGGCATCCAGATCAACATCAAGATTAACGCGTTGTTCTTTTGATTTTTTATCCATTGAATTTGTCATATTGAGGCTCAAAGATCATAATAAGATAAGCATACAATCCATATGTAACATTGAGTGCTTATCGACAGAAATAATTTTCATCATTTTAATACCAATTAATATAAATGATCGTAAAGTTTCGCCTAATTTGATGCTAAACTCCTAAAAAAACTTTTTAAGAAAAAAATGCAACTAGCTATTACTGCCTTAGGCAACCATCAAATTAAATTTATTGCCGAAATATTACCCGCCGTGCGCGACTGTAAATGTACTATTTTGGAAATACGTTCATCCCGTCTCGCTCAGTCGTCTGCGGCCTATTTACTTATTTCAGGCAACTGGAATCAGATTGCTAAACTTGAAAGCACGCTGGACATTATCCAGAAACGACTGGATATTAAAATCCATACCTTAAGGCCTGATCAAAAAGACAAGCCCAAAGAGTGCATCCCCTACTCGCTGGAAACCATATCCCTGGATCGTGATAATGTCACAGAATCTATCGCCTCGTTTCTATTTGACCGGGAGATAGACATTGAGGAGATAACCGGCAGTAGCTATCAGGCACCCTATATCCAAACCTCTGTATTTTCGACCAAATTTGTGGTTTTGATACCGCCACAAGTTCACTTGCTGACGCTGCGTGAAGAATTTATGGATTTTTGCGACCAGTTAAATATAGATGCCATACTCGAACCGATAAAAAGATAATTTAAAATGATAACTCCAGGCAACCCCGTACCCGATTTTGAAGCTTTAGCGACCGGCGAGAAAACGGCAAGACTAAGCGACTACCAAGGCAAATACCTGCTTATTTATTTTTATCCCAAGGATAATACGCCGGCTTGCACTGAAGAAGGCCAAAGTTTTCGCGACAATATCGACAAATTCAACGCACTTAATACCGTCATAGTCGGCGTATCCCGTGATTCCATCCGGATTCATGAGAACTTTAAATGCAAACAGGAATTCCCGTTCGATCTGCTTTCAGATTCGGATGAAAAGCTGTGTGAGCTGTTTGACGTAATCAAAATGAAAAACATGTACGGCAAGCAGGTGCGGGGCATCGAACGCAGTACCTTTTTGATTAATCCAGAAGGCTTGCTGATTCAAG
>CANNNN010000048.1 GCA_947506075.1 Methylococcaceae bacterium | reverse complement strand
TATTGACCATTGACCACAGCAATTGCATCTGCTTTATTGACCACGGGTGCAACAATTGCAGTACTGCTGGTGTCAGTGGTTTTATCCTGATTGCAACCGACTAGTAATGCTGTGCCGACAACGAGTAAGGGGATGAATTTTTGCTTCATTTATAAATTTCCTTTAGTTTCTTCAGAGGGTGAGAGAGCATTTATGCCTAAGGCATGAATTTGTTGTTTCATCATGTCGCCCAGCGCTTTATAAACCAGCTGGTGCCGCTGAACTAAAGTTTTGCCTTCAAAGTCTTCGGCGACAATAGTGACATGATAGTGCCCGCCGCCGCTACGTGCGCCAGCATGTCCTGCATGAGCAGCACTGTTATCGATGATTTCTAAAAGCTCTGGCTTAAAAGCATCATTTAACAGTTGTTTAATTAACTCGGATGTCATTGTGGAAAGACCTTTTTAAATGGTTTAACGATAACTTGGGCATAAACGCCGGCATCGATATAAGGATCAAGTTTTGCCCATTGTTGGGCGTCGGTAAGGCTATCAAACTCGGCAACGATCAGGCTGCCGGTAAAGCCGGCGTCACCCGGATTGTCACTGTCAATTGCAGGATGAGGGCCGGCTAAAACCAGTCGTCCAGCATCCTGCAGTTCTTGCAGTCGATTAATATGTGCCGGGCGTACGGACAGTCGTTTCTCCAAGCTATCTGCTACATCGGCACTGATAATGGCGTATAACACTGAATTATTCCTCGGTATCGGGGATGTGTTTATATAAGAAAATCATTTGCAGGAAAATAAAAACAACCATCAGGGCGGGTACGCCAAAGGTTTTAAAGGTCACCCAATCCTCAGTATTATAATTGTACATCACATAAAGGTTGATAAAGCCTACACTGAGAAAAAACAAGCCCCACAGCGTGTTTAAGCGTTTCCAGATCAATGCCGGCAAGGTTAAACTGCCGGACAGCATTTTTTCGATAAAGGTTTTTTTGCCAATAAACTGGCTGCCTAAAAAAGCCACGCCAAACAGCCATTCTATGATTGATAGCTTCCATTTGATAAATTGCTCATCCTGCAAATACAAGGTTGCACCACCCATGACCAGAATCAGTCCCAGCGTAATCCACTGCATGGTTTCAACCTTGCGGTATTTAAACCAGGCATAGGCGACCTGAAGGACGGTGGCCACAATGACAACGGCGGTAGCGACATAAATATCGTAAAGCTTAAATGCGATAAAAAATAGAACGATAGGGAAAAATTCGAAAAGCTGTTTCATAAGTGAGGAAAGTAAGGTTGATCAGGCGTAAATATCTATTCCTGTTATCAATTGAGTGCGTTGATCTTGCAGTGGAGCATTGAATTCCCGGTTGTAGGCGGAAAGCGCTCTTAGGGTGCGTGAGTCAGTGGGTTTGATAATGTTGTTATTTGTAAAATCAATCGATAAGTTATTATTATCCAGTGTATTTTTAATCTCTTCGGGAGAGGAAGGCTGATTAACCTTATTATGTTGAGCGTCTTTTGCGAGAGCTGGATCATTATTTTGCGCGCTATTATTCTTACCCGTCTTCTGGTTAGGGCCTAGCGGCGAAAAAGTTAATGATGAATTGTGGACTCTCATAAGTGAAGCGAGTTATTGCGCAAATTTAACTTCACGCATTGTAAAATTTTTAATGTGGAATGTACATGCTTGAATAACGCTTTCTGCTAGAATAGTAATCATTTTGGGAGGCTATCCGTGGATAGAAATACACAAATAGAATTGGAAGCTGCGGCATTCAGGCAGTTAATCAGTCACTTACAAACAAACACTGACGTGCAAAATATCGATTTAATGATCTTGGCAGATTTTTGTAGAAACTGTCTGGCTAAATGGTATCTGGCCGAAGCAGTAGAGAAAGGCATAGCAATGGATTATGAACAGGCTAGGGAAGTCGTCTACGGCATGCCTTATAAAGAGTGGAAAGATAAGTTTCAAACCGAAGCGACAGCTGAGCAATTGGCCGCCTTCGAACGCAAACAACAATCCAAACAATGAAAACCGACGATTTACCTTTTGATGCTATGTTTTCCGGCGTCATCGGGCAGGACTATGATACGCTGAAGCTGATCTGCCCAATAGCTATCCAAATGAGCCGATTGGTAGGCGATTCGGTGTCAGAATATGCCTTAAAATCAACGGGTAAACTAAATGTTGTAGAGTTGGGTACCGGCACCGGTATTACCACTTTGGCATTATTAGCATTAGCCGATAAACTTAATATATTAAGCGTTGATAATGAACCGGTCATGCAGGAGCAGGCTAAAAAACATCTACAGCACTGGGCAGCGGAAGGCAGGTTGGTTTTTTCCGGCGATGATGCGTTGACGGCGCTACAAAACCTTGCTGCCAGCAGCGTTGATATCGTAGCTACTGCCTATACCTTGCATAACTTTCTCGATAGCTATCGAGCGGAAGTCATACAACAGATTTTCAGGGTTTTAAAACCTAGCGGCCAATTCATAAACGGTGACCGTTACGGTTTGGATGATGTTTCAGACCATACGCGCATTATTCAGCAGGAAGTCAGTGCTTATTTCAAGGTGTTGACCGGGATGGGCAAGCTGGACGTACTGGAACACTGGATAGTTCATTTATTTAACGATGAATCGGAAAACCACGTCATGCGCGAGTCGGTGGCCTTAGCCCAGCTTCGTGCTGCAGGATTTTCAGGTATCAAACTTACTAACCGACGTGAAGTCAATGCGCTGGTCACAGCTATCAAGCCTGGTTTATAAATATCCATGAAATATATCCTTAACACTTTTTTGATCCTTATTTCCGCAGCCCAGCTTAGCGGCTGCGCGAGCTTGGGCAAAGGTATCGCCGAAGCCTTTTTGGAAAAACAGCAGGCGGTCGATACCCGTATTTGCGAAATATGGGGGAAACCTTTTAAAGGGCTTATGCCGTTTCTGGATAACAAGCAAGGCAAGATGAAGGTGTTGATGGTGCACGGTGTCGGCGATCATTTGCCCGGCTACTCCACGCAACTTTTAGAAAAACTGTCTAAAGAACTGGCTTTGCCGGTAATGGCTACGCAGTTTAAAAACATTACCCTGACCAGTCGGCTTGATAACAGCAAAAATCTGGGCAACTTAAGGATTACGCGTTTATTAAGCAAAGACAGGAGCAAGGAATTACTGTTTTACGAATTAAGCTGGTCGATCATTACCGCCAAGCAAAAAGAAGTGCTGGCTTATGATAATTCGGGCGAGTATTCGTTTCGCCGAGCCGAAGTCAATAATTTGATGAAGAAGTTCTCCAATGATACCGGTCCTGACCCGATTATCTATCTGGGCGAGAGCAGGGAAGATATACTCATTTCATTTGCGCAATCGTTCTGCTGGATGAGCAAAAGCAAATGGGATGACTTGCCTGATGACGTGGCACAGGCCTGCTCTTTTAATGATGACACGGCAGCTGCGAACATGATGGTTGATCAATATGCGTTTATTTCGCACAGTCTGGGCAGTCGCATCGCAATTGACGGCATGCAGCGCATTGCTTCGATACTGGATCAGCGCGATGCTGATTTTGCCGAAGCATTAAAAAACAAAGAAATCCCCATTTACATGATGTCCAATCAACTGCCAATGTTGCAATTGGGCCGTAAATTACCCGAGGTCAGTAATCAAAAAGCCGCGTATTGTCAGGCGACTGGCGAAAAGTATAAGCAACGCATGTTGGCCAAGATGCCGATCATTGCGTTCAGTGACCCTAACGATCTGTTAAGTTATGCGATTCCCCATGGTTTCGTAGACAAATATCTGGACTCAAGGTTATGTATTGATGTTACTAATATTAATATAAATGTAGCGAATATTTTTGATGCATTCGGCTTGGGGAAAATTGCCAATCCCATCGATGCGCATGTAGGTTACGATACCGATGATAGAGTGGTTGCGCTGATCGCCAAAGGCATTGGTAATATAAATACCGCCAAGGTTGTCAATGACCGTTGTCGGTGGGTTGAAACGATAGATTAGGCTGGAATAACTGGGTTAAGTCGATGCTTAGCGAACCAGACAATCATTATTTAAGTGCCGAATTACACCTAAAAGTCCCGTCAATGCGGGAAGGCAGGCTGCTATGAAACTGATCAAAATGGCATGTTGGATTATCGCCCTGATTGGGTTGGTAAGCAGTAACTCGGTATCGGCGCGAGGCGGCGGAGGGCACGGTGGTGGTCACCATGGTGGCGGTTGGAGCCATGGAAGCTACTATAACGGGATAGGTTTGGGGGTGCTGGGCCTAGGCTATGGTCTGGGTTATTACAGTAGACCTTACTACCCTCCTTATTATGTCTATCCGCCAACCATAGTCACCGTACCTATGACACCGCCGGTGTATATCCAGCAAGCTCCGCCTGTTACGCAACAATATCCTGCTGGCTACTGGTATTACTGCAATAACCCATCGGGTTATTATCCGTATATTAAGCAATGCCCAAACGGTTGGCAGCAAGTTGAGCCGACGCCCCCAGCGCCTCGCTAAGGAGTAGGAAATGTCACGTTTTTTTATAGTCCCCTTGAGTACAGTTATATTATTAGCAAGCGGTTGCGCCAGTTTACCTAATGGACCCGCTGTGATGGTATTGCCCGGAGCCGGGCTGTCATTTGAGCAATTTCGTAACGACGATGCTGTCTGCCAGCAATTCGCTCATTATCAGGTTGGCGGCACTACCGCCAATCAAGCGAGTGTGAATAGTGGCGTGACGAGTGCAGTCGTCGGTACGGCGGTAGGTGCAGCTGCGGGTGCCGCACTGGGCGGAGGGCGCGGCGCTGCTATTGGAGCCGGCACCGGCTTGGTGGGTGGTAGCATGGTCGGCGCCGGCGCGGGTCAAAGTTCTATGGACGAACTGCAACAGCGCTACGATACTGCTTATATTCAATGCATGTATGCCAAAGGCCACCAGGTTCCGGTGTCGGGACAGTTCTCTGGCGCAATACCCCGGCAGGTCCTGCCGCCAGCATCGGATATTCCGCCACCACCATCCGGTCTGCCACCGGCCCCACCAAAATAGCGCTACGAATAAATCTTGCCGACGTGTTAGGTAGCTCTTAGTGATTACTTATTGCAAGATACGCTCAGCACCTGCCAGCGGCGCCTGCAACAACCAAGGTGACGCAGAAGCCATCTGCCACATCCAGATCATTCAAGTTTCTGACTAAAAAGACCAAAAGAAACGCCGCCCCACTCACAATCCATCAAGACAAACACGTTCCAGATGCTAATATTGAGTATCGTGGACCGGTCACAAAAATCAAAAAAATCGCTTTTCTGAAAAACAAAGCTAAATGTAGAGGCCGCTCAAACTAAGGCACAGGCTAATGTTAAAACGGTAAGCAATGCAAAGCGTGCTTTACCGCAGGCAGATAGTCCGGAATTGTCTGAAGATGCCAAAAAAACCACGATTGCGCCCACGATTGCGCCAGGCTCGAACGGAGAGCACAAACTTCAGGAAAAATGGGAAACTCGGGATAGGGCCCTAAATTGCTGCGAGACAGAAGTCGAGTAGTCCCCAGAAGCGATAGTGCATGTGTTTTTACGCCGCTTGCGAAGTGAAAATACAGGCTTTACGGAATCGCGTCGGGTCACTGGAAAGCATGTTAGCTACCCCTTGTTGGGTGGAGATCGAGTGAGCAGGACGGCTGGGCCTACCGCAGTTATAACATGGCCCGCTTTCATACCGAAAGTTTCGATGCAGGCCGTTAGTCTCAGGATGCGCTCGCCGGCGGAAAGCGCCTGGAATTAAAAGGACCGCAGCATCAAGTGACGTTTACCAAATCAGGCCTGACTGTAAACACCGATGAAAGTATCAGCCTGTTATCCCTCGCCGAAGCCCATGGCATTGAGCTGGGTTACAGTTGCCGTGTCGGTAGCTGCGGCGAGTGTGAAGTTAAATGCAAAGGCGAAGTAAAGATGAATAGTGATTGTGAAATAGATGAAAAAGCAAAACAAGCCGGATTTGTTTATGCCTGTTGCTGTAGGGTTAAATCGGATCTGAAGCTGGATGCCTGAGTGTATTCGCTTAGCCGACAGCCTCCAGTATTTTTAGCATTTCTTTACGTATCTGTTCTTGTTGATCCGGGTCCGTAATGGGGTGGGACTGATTGTCGGTGATGTAAAACATGTCTTCAGCCCGACTGCCTATGGTGGTTATTTTTGCGCTGTGCAGATGAATGTCTTGTTGTACAAAAGCGCGACCAATTTTCGATAACAGACCGGCATGATCGGTGGTGATCAGTTCAATAATGGTGTGCCTGTTTAATGGGTCGGCGTGAAATTGAATGTGGGTAGGGATGGGGAAATGTTTGGCTTGTCTTGACTGGCGATGAATGTTTTTGTGTTTTTTTACTTCGCGATGCAACAGATTGTTGCGCAGTAGTGTACAAATATGTACCTCTCTGAATAACTCGTTGATTGGCGCTCCTGATTGTTCAAGTACCAGAAAGCTGTTTAGCACATAGTCATCGGTCGTGGTCATGATCCTGGCGTCAAGTATCGTAAGTCCTAGTTGGTCGAGGGTAGCGGTGCTTAGCGAAAAAATAGCTTCTTCGTTTTTCGTGTAAACAAAAACTTCCGCGCTGCCGCGCTGGGTTTGCGGGCGCAACAACACCAGCGGCAGATCATCTTCTGTGGAGGACGCTATCGCAATGGTATGCCAAGCTATTTCATCGGCTGAATATCTTAAAAAATAATCATCACCGGTATGTTGCCAGGATTTTAGGATAACCGGTTCGGATATACCGAGTTTGATCAACTCGTCTTTCGCTTCTTTTTTATTTTCACGTAGGCGATCTGCTACGGCGACGGGGTTTTGCAGGCCTCTGTGCAAGGCGGTATGCGTCACGGAATAAAGCTTTTTGAGCAGCGCATCTTTCCAGGCGTTCCACAGTTCAGGGTTGGTGGCACGTATATCGGCTACGGTTAGCAGGTACAGGTAATTTAAATATTCGATGCTGCCTACGGTAAGTGCGAACTGATGAATTACATCCGGGTCGCTGATGTCTTTTCGCTGCGCCGTCATCGACATGACCAAGTGATTGCGTACCAGCCAACAAATCAAATTGGTATCATGCGGAGACAGGTCGTGCTGAACGCAAAACTCCCTGGCGATTTTTTCGCCTATGGCGGAATGGTCGCCGCTCATGCCTTTGGCTATGTCGTGAAATAGGCCGGCAAGATACAGCACCTCCGGTTTGTTAATCAGTAAAAAAATAGCATTGCAGAAAGGTAATTCATCAATGTGTTTTTCTAAGGCAAAGCGTCGTAAGTTGCGGATAACAAAAAGCGTGTGCTCATCCACAGTGTAAATATGAAACAAATCATACTGCATGCGGGCGACGATGTTGGCGAAGCAAGGAATATAGGCTGCTAATATCCCGTAGCGATTCATTCGTCTTAATTGGTTGGTAATGCCGTCGGGTTGTCGAAATGCCTCTATAAAAAGATTATTGGCGGCTTTGTTGTGCCGGAACTCATCGTCGATTAAATACAGATTTTTACGAATCAGGCGTATGGTTGTCGCTCTGACGCCTTTGATTGATGAATTCTTTTCCAGTATTAAAAAGAGTTCGAGTAAGGCCAGCGGACATCGTTCGAAAACAGAGTCATCGACGGCTTCAAGATAACCGTTGACGACGACGAATTCATTGTTAAGCGGGATGGCTTTATAGACAACCTCTCCGGAAACGAAGCGTTCGTTAAACAATTGCAGCAGCATTTCATTGAGACGTTCCAGTCCCAATACGGTTTTAAAATAAAACTGCATGAACTGTTCGACATCCTGATTGTATCCCTGGTGTTCAGCGCTGAAGCCAAATTGTCCAGCAAGATCACGCTGATAATCGAAGATCAGCCGATCTTCGCAGCGATTGGTTAGCAAATGCAGTGCATACCGAATGCGCCAGAGAACTTCAACAGCGGCAACCAGTTCTTGATATTCTGACTCGGGCAGGAAACCGTGTTTAATCAGTTCCTTGAGTGTTGATGCGTTATAATGGCGCTTAAATACCCAGGCTATGACCTGTCTGTCGCGCAATCCCCCCGGGCCTTCCTTGATATTTGGCTCCAGATTGTAGGCGGTATCATGAAATTTGGCATAACGCTGGCGCTGCTCTTTCATTTTGGCTGCAAAAAACTGATCCGACGGCCATATTTTGTCTGGCGTGATCTGTTGGTTAAGTGTTTTATGCAGAGCCTTGTTACCGGTAATCAGTCTATTTTCCATAAGGCTGGTTATGATTGTTTGATCGCTGAGCGCTGCTTCAACGCATTGTTTTATTGTGCGTACGCTTTGCCCCGGTTTTAAGCCGATATCCCAGAGGAAGGTGAAAAAATTTGATAATGCTTCCTGGCAAACGTTAGTGTCATCGGGGGCGACTAAAACGACAATGTCGATATCGGAATAGGGAAATAACTCTCGTCTTCCATAACCGCCAATGGCGCACAACGACAGTTGGGTAGCGTGTGCGCCGAGAAAATGTTGCCAACAGCAGCTTAAGATTTGATCAATAAAATCAGATTTATCTTTAAGCAGTTTGGAAACAGATTTTTGGGGGTTGTATTTTTGTCGAAGTTCAGTGTCTTTTTGTTTTAGCAGTTGCTTGAATTGTTGCAGACTGCCTGTTTCGGCAAAAACCAGCGTATTAGCGCTTTTGGTCAAGGCTATCACCTTTCTTCCTGGCGTAAAGTCAGGATTTCATAGCCACTGTGGGTGATCAGGATGGTATGTTCCCATTGCGCAGAGAGGCTGCGATCTTTGGTTACTGCGGTCCAGCCGTCGGATAATACTTTCATATGCCGTTTACCGAGATTGATCATCGGTTCGATGGTTATAATCATGCCTTCTTCAAGAACTTCACCGTCGCCGGCTTTGCCGTAATGGAGTACCTGAGGTTCTTCATGGAAACTTTTACCGATGCCATGACCGCAAAATTCCCTGACCACAGAGTAACGATTGGCTTCAGCATGTTTCTGAATTGCCTGGCCTATATCGCCTAAGGTGGCGCCGGGTTTGACCTGGTCTATACCTAAGAACATCGCTTCCTGGGTTATTTTAATCAGACGTTGGGCGTGTTGACTAACTGTCCCGACACAAAACATCTTGCTGGTGTCGCCGTGGTAGTCGTCTTTAATGACGGTGATATCAATATTGACGATGTCGCCTGATTTAAGTTTTTTGTCGCTGGGTATGCCGTGGCATATTTGCTGATTAACAGAGGTGCATATTGATTTGGGGAATCCGTGATAATTGAGGGGTGCGGGTATGGCTTGTTGCACATCGACAATGTAATCGTGGCAAATCTGATTGAGTTCGTCTGTAGTGACGCCTGGAACCACGTAGGGTTCGATTATTTCTAAAACTTCGGCTGCCAGTCTTCCGGCAATGCGCATTTTTTCAATTTCAATTTCGGTTTTAATAAGTATGCTCATGAAAACAGGTGTCAGGCTAAGGGCTAAGGTATGGGCTAAGATGATTTTTAGGTCTTTCGCCCTTCATCTGTAGCCGGTCTGTTATGTTCATTTTAACAGACATCGGCTTGTTGTGAAAAAGTAAATATGGTATAAAGGGAAGTTCGTTTTTGAACTAATACTCACGCCTATCGTCACGTTTGGAAGGGTGCTGGATTACAACCTGATGTTAAGTCATGCTTGTAACTGGTTTTCAGGCGGGATAGGTGGAGGCGTAACCCAACTCGGAACACAGTTTCCGATATTTTATCTTAGGAGAATACATGTCAGCAGTATCTATGCGTCAAATGCTTGAAGCGGGTGTCCATTTTGGCCATCAAACTCGTTACTGGAACCCGAAAATGGCTACATACCTGTTCGGTTCACGTAACAAAATCCATATCATTGATTTGGAAAAAACGCTGCCAATGTTTAATGACGCAATGAATTATCTGGGTCAGATGTCTGCAAACAAGGGTACTGTCCTGTTTGTTGGTACCAAGAAAGCGGCACGTAAAGTGGTTGCTGAAGAAGCTGCACGTTGCGGCATGCCTTATGTAAATCATCGCTGGTTAGGCGGTATGCTGACCAACTTTAAAACTATCAAGAAATCAATCAATCGCCTTAAAGAGTTGGAAGCTATGAAAGCTGACGGCACACTTTACCAACGTTTTGCTAAAAAAGAAGCGTTAGGAATGGAGCGCGAACTTGAAAAACTTGAGCGCAGTCTCGGCGGAATTAAAGATATGAAGGGCGTTCCTGACGTGATTTTCATATTGGATGTTGGTTATGAAAAAAATGCGATCAGTGAAGCTAAAAAATTAGGTATTCCGGTTGTTGGTATAGTGGATTCAAACAATTCACCAGAACAAGTTGATTATATTATTCCCGGTAACGATGACTCAATTCGTGCAGTTAAACTCTACTGCGAAAGCGTTTCTGCGGCCGTCATGGAAGCTAAAGCGGCGGGATTGGGATTGTCAGCCAAAGCTGATGATTTTGTTGAAGAAGCAACAGCAGAATAATCTTCTGGCATTTTTTACAGGCGTTTTTTTAAACGCTTAAAGTTAGGCAAAAACGCCTCCTCACGGGGGCGTTTTTACAGTGATGAATAATTAAGGAAGGCAAAGAATGAGTATTACTATTAGTGCAACAATGGTCAAGGAACTGCGTGAAAGAACGGCTTCCGGCATGATGGAATGTAAAAAAGCCCTGGTTGAAGCGAATGGCGATATGGAATTAGCCATTGAGAATATGCGCAAGTCGGGCTTAGCGAAGGCCGATAAAAAATCCGGACGTATTGCTGCCGAAGGCATCATTGGTTCCAAAGTCAGTGATGATGGAAAAACTGTCGCTATAGTCGATGTTAATTGCGAGACTGATTTTGTTGCGAAGGCGGATGATTTCGTCAATTTCGTTAATAATGTTACAGCTGCTTTGTTAAATTCCGATGTTGAAACAGAAGAACAACTATTGGCCATGACCTTGGCTGATGGAACTATTGTCGATGAAGTACGTCGTAATTTGGTAGCTAAACTGGGTGAAAATATCACGATCAGACGCTTTCAAAAATATCAGACGGCTACGGGTGGAACCGCCTGTTATTTACATGGCAATAAAATTGCTGTGATCGTCGAACTGGCTAAGGCAGATCCTGAATTAGGCAAGGATATTGCGATGCATATCGCCGCCAGCAAACCGACTTGCGTTTCTGACGAGCAAGTTTCACCAGAATTGATTGAGAAAGAAAAGGAAATTTTTTCGGCACAGGCCGCAGAAAGCGGAAAACCTGCAGATATTATTGAGAAAATGGTGATAGGTCGTATCAGCAAATTTCTGGCAGAAATTACCCTGTTGGGACAGCCATTTATTAAAGACGATAAACTGACTGTCGCCAAACTGCTGGCATCAAAGGGTAACAGCGTTATTCGTTTTGCCCGTCTTGAAGTAGGCGAAGGCATAGAGAAGAAAGAAGAAAACTTTGCCGAAGAAGTTATGGCGCAAGTTAGAGGTAACTAACACGGCGATAGGTTCAGGGCGGAAGGTTTTTCGCCTTGAACCTTTCGTCTTCTTTACTTGAAACACTAGCCCCTCGATAATTAAAATGACAGCCATTTCAAATACTAAACCAATTTGCCAAAGAATTTTGCTTAAGTTAAGCGGTGAAGCTTTAACGGGTGAGAGCGGTGCTAGCATTGATGCCGCTATTGTTAAACGTCTTGCAACTGAAATTAAAGAGTTATGCGATGTTGGCCTGCAGGTGGGTTTGGTTATCGGTGGCGGCAATATATTGCGTGGCGCTGAAAAGGCCTCAGAAGGCCTGGATAGAGTTACCAGTGACCAGATGGGTATGCTGGCTACGGTAATCAACGCACTGGCCATGCAGGATGCGTTGGAAGCACACGGACAGCAGGTCAGGGTGATGTCGGCACTGAAAATCAACCAGGTCTG
>CANNNN010000047.1 GCA_947506075.1 Methylococcaceae bacterium | reverse complement strand
CCGATGGCATTGCAGAATGGATGCCATAGAGACGCGCCTCATAGCTGCAGGTGGCGACTACGCCACGCGAGTCGGGAGCGCCTCCGACGATCACCGGTTTGTTGCGGTATTGGGGGAAATCGCGCTGCTCTACGGCCGCAAAAAAAGCATCCATATCGATATGAATGATTTTGCGGCTAATGTTCATCGAGATCTATTTTTCGGGGCTTTTAAGTTCAGGGGGTTGCAATTCGGCTGTCATATTCCAGTCAGAGAAAGGAAACGGCAGGGTTTCGGTATTGAAAGTCAAAAACAGCAAAATATGATAGGTATAAATTGACAGGCTCCGGCCAAAATTAAGAATGTTGACGTTGGCTTTGCCGGTTAACAGCGTTGAGGCAACCTGCAAGATAATAACAGCCCATAGCAGCAGCCTGACCAGGCCGCCAATAGCTGCAAAAATCAGCATAAAGAAAATTCTTTTCCAGGTATCGAGTTGTTTCAGGTTGTAGTTGATTTGTTCATCCATAGTCATTAACCCCTGTTCATAATGTCGCGTAAATCGAGAGCCGCCGCATTCGCACGAGCTATATAATTTGCCATGGACAGCGAGTAGTTGGCGAAAAGTCCGTAGCCGCTACCGTTTAAAATCATCGGGCTTAAGATCGGCGTCAACGCATTTTCCAGGGCCTTAATCATGATGTCAACGGTCCGCATCGCCCGTTTATCCAACAAAATGTCTTGAAAATCATGCTTGATGGCTCTGAGAATATGCAATAGAGCCCAACTTGCACCCCGCGCCTCATAGAAAACGTCGTCTATCTCCAGCCAGGTGACTTTAGCGACGGCAGTCCCTTTTTCATCAGCCGCTTCTCTCTCAAGTTCAGTCAGGCCGGGGCCATAGTTGCTGCTGGCACTGTTTGCTGTCAAGCGGGTGGAAAGTCCGCCCAGACGTTTGATCACCACTTCGGTGTATTGCCACAGATTATCAGCTCTTGAGTAAAACTGCGCCTGCTTGATATTGCCGCCGTATTTTTGCAGCCGCTCCATGTATTTATGCAGTGCCTCAACGCCTTTTTGATATTCGGCTTCGGTTGACGGCAGCGCCCATGAGTCGTTTTCATAATAGAAATAAGGCTCGGCAATCGCCAGATCAGGATCTTCGGCCGATTGGGATTGATCCCTGGCAAAATGGTTTCTTAATGCTGACGTGGCGTCACGCAACATGACTAATGCACCGTACTCCCAATTGGAAATGTTATCCAGAAATACCCCGGGAGGCGCTACATCGTTAGTAATATAGCCACCGCTTTTATGCAACAGAACCTCTGCGATATGAGCCAAGGTGTTGGCATAAACATAGCCAACCGGCATACTTTCAGTGGAATGGGTTTCTTCTGCTCGCTGTACGGCTTCGTCCATTACGTTAAACTGCCCAGGTTCACTGCCCCACCAGGCGCCCAGAGAGATCAGAACGATTATTACAATAAGGAAAAAAACGCCAAAGCCCCAGAGTATTCCCTTAGACTTTATATCGTTCAGTGTGTCGTTTGCCGCCATATTCGATGTCCCGTAAAGAGGTTACCTAGGGCCGAAAAATATTTCACCCTTGTTATTTTTTTATAATAAAAAATTAACTGCATGGTAGCAGGTTTTTTAGGTTTTTGCTTACTGCGCGAGCCGCTAAAGGGATTTTTTTTGGGCTCTGGGGTGGGCTTTATCATAGATTTCAGCCAAATGCTGAAAGTCCAGATGCGTGTAGATCTGGGTGGTGCTGATATTGCTGTGTCCTAGCAGTTCTTGCACGGCTCGCAAGTCCTGGCTAGACTCCAGCAAATGGCTGGCGAATGAGTGCCGCAGCATATGTGGATGCATATGTTCTGCAATACCTTTTTTTTTGCACCACAGCTCCAGCCTTAATTCGATGCTGCGCAGTCCCAGCCGGGTTCCTCGCGTAGAAACAAACAAGGCCGGCTCCGTGGCGACTGCTTTTATTGCCCGCTGTTGCAACCAGTTTTCAATAGCAGTAACGGCTTTACGACCCACCGGCAATACCCGGGCTTTACCGCCCTTACCTTTGCGCACCGTCAGCGTGTTATCCGGCAAGTCCAGATCGGTCAAATCCAGTGCCGACATCTCACTAAGCCGCAGACCGGAAGAATAGAATAATTCGAACATGGCCAGATCGCGTATTTCCAGCAGGGAGTCGGCTCCGGCTTCCAGCAAACCCGTTAACTGATCAACATCCAGTGTTTTAGGCAGTTTTCGAGCCTGTTTGGGCGCTTGTATTTGCTGGGCAGGATTGATGCTGACCTGAGACTTTTTCAACAGATAGTTGTAAAAACTGCGTATCGCCGACAATTCACGCTGCAGACTTTTACTGCTCAGGCCTTTGCGATGGCGGCCTGCTATGTGGGAACGAACATCCGTATGTTGCAGCTCGCTCCACTGGGCTATGGACTTAGCGTTGCAATAGTCGGACAGGTGCTTAATGTCCCGCCGATAGCTGTTTACGGTGTGAACCGAGGCCCGAACCTCGACAGTGAGCTGCGTGAAAAACTCAGCCAGCATAAGCTCGGCATCAGCATGCATATCAGGACTGCTGCAACAAAGTGATCAGTCGTGTACCAATGATTTGCCGCATTTGGTTTAAAAACAGATTACCCATGTCATAATGAAACCGGCCTTCTTCCCGGCTACCGATGGCTAAAATGCCTTCCAGTTCAGTAAAGTCCATCGGAATAATCGCGCAGGATTTTACTTCAAACGCCGAATCGCCGAACAATACTTTTGCCTGCGTGATCGTCGGACGTCCGCATTTTGGTTGACTGCTGGCCAGTTCATTGGCAAAGGGTTCCAGCTCCTTGCTGCCCGGTTCAATAAACAGCTTGGCTTCGGCTACGCTCAGCCCAAGGGCTGACGCCGTGTCTAAATAGTTGATGATGCGCACTGCGACAAAGTCGATCAAAAAATATTCGGACAGCACAACTTCAAGATTGGCAACCGCAGCTTCCAGCGTAGTGGCATCAAGCAGCGCCAGCGTCAGTATATGCATGCGGTTTAGCGAGGTATCATTATCTCGGGCTATGTCTATCAACTCGGTGAGCTGGTTTTCCATGTCGTGATGTCGGCTGCGGAAAATTTCCAACTGTTTTGAAATCAGCGAGATCGCATTGCCGCTGGGATGAGGAATGCTCATATGTTCGAGCAAATCCAGGTGCTGATGGAAGAACTCGGGATGAGACCTTAGATAATCTTCAACCTGGGATGATGTGAGTTTATTGGCTTGTTCATTCATAGCGTGTGTCCCTCAAAAACAGAAATAGCAGGCCCCGTCATTAACACCGGTTCACCGCGACCAGACCAGTTGATGGATAGCGTTCCGCCGGGCAGTTCAACACACACCGTATGATCCAGCAAGTTATGTTCAATACCGATGACAACGGCCGCACAAGCGCCACTGCCGCAAGCCAGCGTTTCAGCCGCGCCGCGTTCATATACGCGCAGCTTGATATGCTGGCGATCGATAACCTGCATAAAGCCGACATTTACCCGTTCCGGGAAAAACGCGTGGCTTTCCAGGGCTTTGCCCAATTCTGCTACCGGTGAGGTTTTAACATCGGTGACCTGGATGACAGCGTGTGGATTACCCATCGATACCGCGCCGAAGGCTCTTTCGGTATCGTTAACGCGTACCGTATAGAACCGTGATTCTTGCTCAGCCAGCAACGGAATTTCAGCGGGTGCGTGTCGTGGAATACCCATGTTAACGGTAATCAGATTATCGTCATCAAACCGCAACAGTAATTGACCCGAATCGGTATCGACGCGAATTTCATCCTTGTCCGACAGTTTTTTATCTCGCACAAAGCGGGCAAAGCAACGTGCGCCATTGCCGCATTGGGCGACTTCACTACCATCCGCGTTAAAAATCCGGTATTTGAAATCGGCATTATCGCTAACCGGTTTTTCGACCAGTAACAGCTGATCAAAGCCTATGCCAAAGTGCCGGTCGGCCAGCTGCCGGATGCGCTCGGGGGTTAAGCTTATCTGCTGATGGATGGCATCGATAACCATAAAGTCATTACCGAGGCCGTGCATTTTAGTGAAGTTGATCATTGAGTCTGTGCTTATATGGGAGATCACAAGTCTAATTACTCAGTAGGTGTTTTGTTGCCACAGATTCGCAGATTATAAAATGACTTTTTGTTATTTCTGAACATTTCAGAGCTTCAATCTGTGCATCAGTGGCGTTTCATCTTTGTTGTCGATTCGTTACTCTATGGTAACAAATGCTCGCCTGTCCAAAGCTGGGCAATGGTTTCCCGCTCCCTGATTAAATGCAAGTGACTGCCATCCACCATCAGTTCAGCCAGGCGCGGCCTGGAGTTATAATTTGAACTCATCGAGAAGCCATAGGCGCCGGAGGAGCGTATCGCCAATAAATCGCCCTGAGCAAGATTCAGTTTTCGGTCCTTGCCCAAAAAATCGCCGGTTTCACAGACCGGACCGACGATATCCCAGTTAGCTTCTGCCTCGTTGCTTTGCTGTTTTACCGGAATGATTTCCTGCCAGGCACTGTATAAAGCGGGACGGACCAGATCATTCATCGCCGCATCGACGATCGCAAAATTTTTATGCTCGGTCGGTTTAAGATACTCAACCTGGGTGACCAGAATCCCGGCATTGCCGACGATAGCGCGTCCCGGTTCCAGTAAAATCTCAAAACACGTATTGCCCAGCCTAGCCAAAATCGCCTGAATATATTCGGCAGGCTCAGGCGGTTGTTCATCTTTATAACAAATGCCAAGCCCCCCGCCTAAATCCAGATGATGCAGCTTAATCCCTTCGGCAGCTAGCGTTGCAACCAGCGCCAGCACCTTATCCAGCGCATCCAGAAAAGGCCGG
The DNA here is from genome assembly GCA_947506075.1 of Methylococcaceae bacterium. GTDB lineage: Bacteria > Pseudomonadota > Gammaproteobacteria > Methylococcales > Methylomonadaceae > Methylobacter_A. The sequence goes on along the minus strand of CANNNN010000047.1, from coordinate 7,072 downwards.
GTTTCGATCAGTTGCGAACCAATATGGCAATCGATGCCGATCACGCTGATATTGGGCATGACTGCCGCACGACGATATTCAACCAAAGCCTGAGGGATGTCGATACCGAACTTGTTTTCCTTTAAACCGGTAGATATATAAGGGTGAGTTTTGGCATCGACATCAGGATTCACTCGAAAGGACACCGGCGCGATAACGCCCAGCTGACCAGCCAGCCGGTTAATCCGGTCCAGTTCGCCACTGACTTCAATATTAAAACAGCGTATGCCGATTTTTAATGCGGCTAGTATTTCGTCTTCGCGCTTGCCGACACCGGAAAACACGATTTTTTTGTGGTCGCCGCCGGCGGTAATAACCCGTTCCAGCTCACCCAGTGAGACGATATCGAAACCTGAGCCTAAACGAGCTAGCAGATTGAGTATAGCAATATTGGAATTGGCTTTTACCGCATAACAGATTAAATGCGCCTGTGCACCAAAAGCCTGGTCGAATGCTTTCCAGTGCCGTTCCAGCGTAGCTCTTGAATAGATGTAGCAGGGGCTGCCATATTGATAGACGATGTCGGCAACAGGTAGATCTTCGGCGAACAATTCGCCGTTCCGGTAATTAAAATAATCCATATTTATTTGGCTGGTTCGGGCTTGGGTTGTTCGGATTTTTGAGCCGGTTCTGGTGGTACGTAAACCGGTGCTGCGTGGCCTGGCAAATAAAGCGGACCGGGCTGGCCGCAGCCTGCAAGAATCATGTTCAGCAGCAACAGCAGTATTATATAAGGTTTCATGGTACGTATATAAATCATTGTGGATAAATGGGCTTGTTCCGCGCGCGACGCTACACGGCAAGAATCGCAGATATCTAGCTTAATTGCCAGCTCATCATGCACTCAACGGCTAAACTGACAATTTAGCAGGCGGCGTATCTGGACGGGATATTTGCAATAGAATAACGGCGGGTTAAGCCCATCAGAGCGCTTTAAATTAAAAATCTGACTGGAAAAAAACTCAAACGGCGTTAGATATTCCAAAATTAAATGGATGATATCGGGCGTCAACAAGTGTTTTTTGAAAACGCCCGCTACAATTAAAGCGCCTTGCTGCTTGGACAAGGCGACTGTCATATCCTGCACCGGTTGACAGATACAAGCCAGAAAGTAATTTTCTTTTCCAGGGTATCATTAAGGCCGGCTCGGGCTGATTCAGGTGGAACGTTGTCAAGACTGCGCATTAGACAGGCTACGCCAACAATGTTGCAGTGCCTACTCCCACCTGAAGTTTCAGTTATTTCCCTAATACGTCGTTGCGTGTACTTTCCGCAATCGCCGCAGCTTGGGCGATCAGTTCTGGCGGAACATTTAACTCGGTTAAGGTTGCGCCAAGATGCTCCATGACGGCGTCAAAATGGCTGGCATTTAAACCCATCTTTACAAAACGTGCATGAACAGTACGCATGTCTTGACCGTTATAATTATTGGGACCGCCGAATGCCATCGTAAAAAAGGCTTTTTGTTTGGCGGCTTGCTTTTCCATGTCGGAATTGTCGAAAAAACGGTTAATGCGGTAATCGCTTAGTACTTTGCGATAAAAAATATCTACCGCAGCATTAACAGCCGCTTCGCCGCCGATTTTTTCGTACAAGGTTTGGCTTGGCGTTGTTTCTTGTGACTCGCTCATCATTGTCTCCAGTATTGGGTAGTGTAATTATTATTATTTAAGCATAAGTGCTCATACAGAAGTTTATAACAACAGACAAATTTATGCCATATAAACCTTTTGCAAGTTATATATGGCATAATGAGCTATTCTATTCGAAACCTTACTGAAAACCGTCGGCCAAAAAATGCATCCACTGATACCTCAAAAAATAAGTTCCCGCCAACATCAGATTCTTGAATATCTGCTGGAAAACGGAAATGGCTTGAGTGTTGATGATCTTTCTAAACGTCTCGATATTTCAAGAACCGCAGTGCAGCAGCATTTTGTGGTGCTTGAACGGGATGGTTACATCAGAAAAAATACCCAGAATAAAACTGCCGGACGCCCGGTGACTATATACGTGATAACCGACAAAGGCAGCAATTATTTCCCTAAGCAATATGCCTGGTTTTCAGAGTTAATACTTAGCGATTTACAGCAGGAAATCGGACCTGAGCGCTTTAAGGCTTATATGCAAAAACTGGGCACCAAGCTGGCGGATACGTTGCGTGAAAAATTTTCCGGAAAAAATCTCCACGAACGCGTTGATCAACTGGCCTTGATCATGACTGATCTTGGTTTCCAGGTGAACGTGGTAACAGAACCCGAAACCGAACATCTGAACATTCAGGCCAGAAATTGTATTTATCACGATCTGGCGCAGAAACATCCAGCGATTTGCGACTTCGATTTGGCGCTGATGTCATCTTTATTGGACAAAGACATTGAGCATTTAAGCTGCATGGCTAAAGGCGATTGTAACTGTAGCTTTGGGATCAAATGACAAGTATTGCAGCATAATAGAACGCCGATTCGACGGTTATACGCAGATTTTTAAATTATCAACATCCAGTTTGTTATGCCTTTTAATCACTGATGTTACGCAGATAGTGTGTATTCAGTTGTTGTGTCGCTATCGCGACGGTTTTTGATACGGGTTCTCGCACCCGAAGGCGAGATACTTTTCTTTGCAGGGCCAAAGAAAAGTATCCAAAAGAAAGGCCACCCGGTTACCGCTTCATCCTGCGCGTCTCGCTTTTAACAGGAGGTTACCAAAAGGGACTCCTGTCCCTTTGGCAACGCGCGGCATCCCTGATCCGCCCCTAGCGGGCCTATCCTGTTAAAAGCTTCGGTGCTCGGCGCGGTAAACGGGATGATGAGTTTCTACTCTGTGAGTATCAGTGCTCCATTTCTCCATGAGCTGAAAACTCCAAATAATTTAATTGTCTCTTATAGAGACCAATGAGCTGACAATAATAATCCTCTTCATCACTTTTACCGCGTTTTCTAGCGCCACAAAGATAAACTTCAGCCTTTTTAATCAGCATCTTGACTGCCGCCAGGCTGTTTTCCTCGGATAATTGGCCCGTATCTATAATCTTTTGCAAGGCACTGATACGGAATCTATCCATGCCCCAGTGGATTTGGGATAGCTGATCTTGATGCCCGCCATGTTTATTTATTTGCGGCTGCGCGACCAATAAAACAGGGTAATTTGCACTGATTCTAAGCCACAGGTCATAGTCTTCGCAGGCAGGTAACCGGACATCAAACTGGCCTACGGCGGAAAATACCGAGCGGTGTATCAACACCGTGGACGGTGAAATAGCGCAGAGCGGCAAGCAATCACTAAATATCCAGCCGCCGGCTTTTGCGTATTTCTTGGGTACGCCAACCTGAATACCATTGCGTATCCAGTTCTCTTCGGTGTGGCAAATCCTGTATTCAGGGTTGCTTTCTAATGCGAGCTGCTGCTTGCGCAATTTTTCAGGCAGCCATTCATCATCAGAATCCAGAAAAGCCAGCCAGTCTCCGCTTGCTTGTTGTAGCCCCAGATTTCGTGCCGCACTGACGCCAAGATTTTCCTGCTGAATCGCGTTGACCTGAGGAAATTCCAGACGAAGCATGGTCTCGGTACCATCAGTTGAACCGTCATCAATGACTATAACTTCAGCAGGTTGCAAGGTTTGGGCATAGACGGAGATCAGCGCGCGCTTTAGCAACTCACGGCGATTGTAGCTGGGGATAATAACTGAAATATTGATAACATTACCTGTTAATTGTGGCCAGCAGTCGCTATGACCGCTGGCCAAACTTCCTTACTACTTGCCCTTCGGCCATATAATGGCCTTGGGCGTTTCCGAGCCATCGCTGTCAGCGGCATTTTTCAGATAAATTTGTTTTAAACGATTAAAGGCCGACCATAACGTTGTATCCATAATCGTCTCATTGCCAATAGACACAATGACCCGGGTCAGTTGAGGCATTTTATTTTTGGTTGAGGCAATATAGATAGGTTGCACATACAGGACAGTATTGCCCATCGGTAAAATAACCATGCGGCCCATTTCGACAATTGAACCCGACTGATCCCAAAGCGTGAATTGCTCGGAGATTTCAGGATTCTGCTGCGTCAAGGCTTCAATTTGAGCCGGCCCGTTAACCTGGACATCTTTGCCGAACTTATAAATAGTTATATTGGGTTTATATCCCAGGCCGCACTGAGTTTTATCCAGGGTTCCGGCAACACCTATCATACTCAGATTGGTTCTGTTAACCGGCGTCATCGGATTAATCAACACAAACTCTTCCGTATCCTGACAGTTGCCAAAGTCCATGGTCTGATAATAAGGCAATACCGCCCCCCCCCGTACATTGGCAAACTGCCAGGTTTCGGCCTGTTCGTAAAATAACGCTGGGGTCTTCTGATGATATTTGGCATACACTTTCATCTGCAGATAATAAAGATCACGCGGATAACGCAAGTGTGCCTTTAATTCTTGGGGTATTTCGTCCAGGTTTTTAAATAATCCAGGATAGGCACCGCTGTAGGCCTGAATAATCGCATCCGACGGATCTGAAATATAAAAATCAACATCTCCGTCATAGGCATCGACGACAATCTTGACCGAATTGCGTATGTAGTTGAAATCCTTATGCCCCTCCAGGAAGTCATCGCCTGCCGGCTTGGATACCGGATATTTGTTGGACAAGGTGTAGGCATCCTGTATCCAGTAGAACCTATCCTTGGTTATCACTAGGTAAGGGTCTTTATCCAGATGCAAAAAAGGCGTTAAGTGGTTTATCCGCTCGGTTATATTTCTGCGTATTTTGACCTTGCTCTCGGCCGATATATTGGTTGAAAAGAATATTTTTTCGTCCTTGAAATAAAAGGAAAATAAGGCTTTTCTGAACAGGGTGGGAATCCGAATGCCGCCCTCACCATGATAGCTATCATCTTTACTGACTCCCGTGACTCCAGTCGCGGCAATGCCTTCGACATTCAGTTTGTTCGGAACAATCGCATAGTCATAGTGCTCTTCACCATAGTAGATGTCCGGATATTTAACCTGAAAACCGACATCGGAGTACATGTTTAAATCGCGTAAATACCAAACCAGAGGCTTGTTGGCATCCTGTGCAGCAGGCGTAACGACGGCACCGTAGCCGTGGGTATAGCGTAAATGGGTATTCTCCCAGTTTTGCGCTTCGGGCGGCAACCTGGAAATATTGATTTCCCTGGCGGCCAGATTAACCTGCCGCATATGATCACCAATAAAATAACGATCTTCATCGACAGACCGGATTTTGTAATAAGGCCTGATCTCCTGTAACTGTTTGAAACTATCAATGATGTATTCCCTATCCCATACCGGAATATTTTGAAAATGCTTTTGCGTGCTCCAGGTTTCAATATCCTGGGCCGCGTCCAGCTTAATGGTCATATCAACCGTCTTGATATTTTTCAAATCATAAGCCGCCAGCGTCGCATCAATATTCTGCTGCATAAACGGGCTGTTTGATTTAACCGGATTTGGATTGACGATGTATTTCTGGATTAAATCAGGAATGAACTGAACTTTGGGCAAACCTGCAACACTGAGGAATAGAGTCAAGGCGATGAAAAACGGTGTTTTTACCCGGTGCTTTTCTGAAAAAATAAACAGGCCTGCGGTAATCGCTGTCGCCACGAAGGTCACAATTTCAAGCCAGATCAGCGGCAGTTGATATCGTATTTCAACAAACCCCGGACCATAAAAAACCGGTTCGTGGCTGTCGGTATAAAGCAGCGTAAACCTGTCCAGCATGAAGCCCCAGACCACGAACGCAACCACAAAACCGATCAGAATGGTTAGATGAACCTTGGCGCCCAACGGAAATTCAGAGCTTTGATTCGGAATAAAAATATGTTCCAGCCAATATAAAATACCAACCATGCAGAAAATCAGCGAAGCCGTTTCCAGCAGTTCTTGCTGAATCATCATGTAAGTCGGGTAGGACAGCATATAAAAGCTGACATCGTTGCCGTAAACCGTTTCGGTCACGCCCGAATTACTGCCAAAAAAGAACAATAATGTCGTTTCCCACTGATCATAGAAGGGAATCGCAATAATAACAGCCAGCACCAGAGATACTGGCGTATATATCTTGGCCGAGCCATTCATAAAAGTATCGGCAAAATACTGGAAGCGGCGGCGCTTATCGATATTGCTGAGCACTTCATCCGGCGGGTTTAAACCCAGATAACGCGAGGCAATCCAGAAATGAAAAAAGAAAATAGCAAAGAAGGCCAGGGTTACCCCGCCCGAAAGAAAAAACTTGTATAGCAGTCTTAGCCAGAAGTAGGCTTCAAGCTTTAAGGATTCGTACCACCATAAGTCAACAAACAGATCAAGAAATATGAAATAGAAGGCGACATATAAAATGACAGCGGTTACTAATATCGCGCCAATCAGCGCGGGTAAAAACTTAAGGTTCCGCATAATGTCCTCTTAGTGAAAAAAAATTTTCAGTAATACTGGTTTTATGTATTGTTGAACTATCTACAGACGATCTAACTCAGAGCTTGCCTTATTCTAACACCCAATAATCGCTTCGTAATGATTTAGCCGTCATGACTTATAAACGAGTGGCAAATAAGGCAACTTGCAATAAATAAAATACTGGGGAATTAAATACATGCCGCGTTGTAATGCTTCGCCTAGTCTGCAGCGTGGTGGTTTATTTATTGCAAGTTGCCTAAAATACTTTCGGCTATTGCTTTTGTGCAGTGGCCATTAATCAGCAGGCTGTTGAGATGTTATTGAAAGGTAGAGCATATCCAAAGCGGGCTTTGAACAGGTCGTGTTCAGAAATGAATGCAGTCGAAGCGGAGCAACTGCCATCAGACATTGAGTGAATTATTAAATTTTCACGCCTTAAACCGTTGCTCAACAAAAACCGCATTAAACACCTAGGAGTCTGTCTGACTTAGGGTCTGAATAAAAACAATGGCTTAAAATTAGCGGAAGGCTAAATCCATTAATTCTAGCGTCAGGGACTTATAACTATTATGAAATTCGATAGCCGTTAAAAGCAAAATCATTTTTATTCAAATAGTT